>CACYCG010000181.1 GCA_902772855.1 uncultured Ruminococcus sp. | reverse complement strand
GCGCCCTGGGAAAGAGGGCGCCCCCTTCTAACCGGCTGCATCAGGTTCCCGCCGCCGCCCCCGGCGGCCAGAGGCGTTTTCATTCCTATTTTGAAAATTGATTTCCGTGAGCGGTGGCAGCGGCGGCGCTGCACCCCGTAGCCGGGGGATTCTCCCCCGGCCCCCCCGTTCGGGGCTTGCAGTTAATGAAAACGCCAAAAGTCTTGCAAACCAGCGGCGGCGTTATCGCTTTTTGATACATATTCCAAAACAATGTTAGCGGATTTCCGGTAGTATTCCGTATTTCCAACAAAGAGCAGACATGATATACTGATGGAAGCGCCGGAAGAGGGCCGGGGCGGCTGCTTTCATCCGATGCAAGAGAAAAGAGGGATTTTATGCGTACCTATCGTTTCATGTCTGATTCGCACACCCACAGTGATTGTTCCTTTGACGGGAAGGACAGCGTTTCCCTGCTGTGCCGGCAGGGGGCGGGGAGGGGGCTGTATTCGCTGACCATTACCGACCATTGTGAATGCCATGAATATGCACAGCAGGGGGTCGGGGAGGCCATCCGGCGCTCTCTTGCCTGTACTGCCAAAGCCAAGGTGCTCTATCGGGACCAACTGAAAGTCTATGCCGGGATCGAACTCGGACAGCCCACGCAGGATGAGGCGGCCGCTTTGGAGGCGCTGTCGCTCGGGGAATATGATTTTGTCCTCGGATCCCTGCACAATCTGCGGGGCGAACAGGATTTTTACTTTTTGGACTACACCCCGGAAACCGCTTCCACGCTGCTGGAGCGCTACTGGGAAGAACTGCTGGAAGTAGCGGAGCAGAACCTGTTTGATTCCCTGGCCCACCTTGACTATCCGCTTCGCTATATCGTCGGAAACGCCGGCATCCGGATCGCCCCGGAAACCTGCCTCGACGCCGTGGACCGCATTCTGAAGGTGCTGGTGCAGAACGATAAGGCACTGGAAATCAATACCTCCGGGCTGCGTCAGGTCATCGGGCGCACCTTGCCGGGGGAGGAGATCCTGCGGCGCTTCCGGGCGCTGGGCGGGAAATACGTCACGCTGGGGTCTGATGCGCACCGCTGGGGCGATATCGGCGCTGGCATCGAGCAGGGGCTGGAGCTGCTGCTGTCCTGCGGCTTTACGCATTTCACCATTTTCGAGGGGCGCACCCCGGTGCTGCTGCCGATCGAATAAAAGAGAAGGCTGTGAAGAGATGCATTCGGCATCTGTCTTCACAGCCTGTTTTGTTTGGCGGGAACATCAGGAAACGGTCACGTCATCCAGCCCCAGCAGGGACTCATAGGCTTCGATCAGGGCAATATTCGCCTGTTCGATCTCGCTGAGCTGGCTGTGCCCGTCATGCTGTTCTATATAGGCCTCCATCTCCCCAGTGGCGGTATACCAGGGCTTGCTTTCAAAGTAGTCTTTCATGTAGGGGGTGCCAAAGGCATGGCCGTAGATGGCGGCGGGCTCATTCCGGGCCAGCTCCAGATATTTTTTCCGGGATACGTCATCCGTGCAGTGGTTCCGGCGCAGCATGGCTTCTAAATCTTCAAAGGTCAGCACCCGGGTGTCGGAATCGTACAGCAGGTAATCCGAGTAATGCCCGAGGCGTTTGTAAAGGACGTTGTTGCCGTTTTCCGGAATGGGGGAAATCGTATAGCCGGAAGGCTCCAGCACCAGGCTGTGCCGCTCTTTGATGAGCGACTGCATCTGACTGGAAGAATATTCTATTTTTTCTTCCCCGGTGGTGTCGTAATAGTCAAAGCCCAAAGAGGATTCACCGGACCGGTAGGCATAGAAAGAGTAGGAAGCCTGTGTTTCCAGTCCCTCCGGGCGCACCCACTGAAAAGAGTAGGAGATAAGGTCCCCGGGCTGAACGATCCCGTTAAAGGTGCCGAAATAGAAAAACTGGATCCCTTCCAAGCCCACGACCTTTCCGTCTTCTTTCCGGGGGACGGCCAGATAACAGTAATGGTCGCCCCGCTGATACATTCCCTTCATCAGGAACTGCCCTTTGACCTCTCCGTCTTCGAGGCGGTAGAGATAGGAATCATCCTCGATCTCAATTCCTTCCCTATCTTTGGAATTGATGAAATCATCGTCGAAAAAGCTGCTCGGACCGACTAACAATTCAAGATGACCGTCGCCGTCTGTGTCGATGATATGATAGCTGCAGCTTAGCTGCCGGTTGTCTTTTGTCCGGACAGAGGCGTCTAAGGCCGCCAGCGGCAGGTTTTTCCGGCAGAAGGCTTCTAATGCATCAAATTCCGCTGCCTGTGTTTCCCAGCGCTGAAGACTTTGCTGTACCCCGTCTTCCGACACAGGAGAGGCGCTGCTTTCCTCTTCCGATTCCGGGTTTGAGGAGGAAACGCCGGAGTCTTCGGAGGCATCCGGCTTGCTTTTGGGCGCTTTTTCGGAAGCGTCTTTGCTGCTTTCGGCGGTTTTTTCGGAAACTGCCTCCCCGGTCCGGGAGCTGTGCGTGGCGGCGGGCGGTTCGGTGGTTTCTGATTCTCCGGGCTTCGCTGTGCAGGCAGACAGCAAAGCGGCCATCACAAGGGAGATGCACAGGAGGGTTTTCGTGTTCTGATTTGTTTTCATGGCAGTTTTCTCCCTTTCTCTTAGTTTTCAACGAAAACGTCATAGACGGCGGTGCGGTACTCGCTGTCTTTCAGGGAGGCGGTGACGGTGCAGGTCCCCTTGGAAACCGCTTCCACCCGGCCCATTTCATCTACAACGGCCACAGACGGGTCGCTGCTGGTCCATTCGATCGTGATCCGTCCTTC
Source organism: uncultured Ruminococcus sp. (assembly GCA_902772855.1). GTDB lineage: Bacteria > Bacillota > Clostridia > Oscillospirales > Acutalibacteraceae > UBA1213. Next base: position 17,333 of record CACYCG010000181.1, on the reverse strand, counting down.
GTCCGTATCTTCGGGGGTCAGTTGAAGGCCGCTGTGGAGTGTTTCGGTGGAGCCGGCTTCCCACAGGGTTACTCTTCTGTTTTGAAGGCCGCTTTGGAACTGCTTGATAAAATCCTCCGGCTTCTGCAGGTCGCTTCCGGCTGCTCCATAGCCGATGCCGCATTCGGTCTTGTTTTGCAGGAGGGCTTCATAGGCGCTCAGGTATTCTTCCTGAGAAACGTTCTGACGGCTGTCTATGCCATAGAACCGTCCTGCTCTGCTGTCTTCGGACAGCTTCAGGACCTTCAGGCGTTCGGCTGGTTCTTTCCCGCCCCAGCGATAATAATAGGTGGTGTAGGTGCGTGCGGCATTGAACGAAAAAGTTCCCGCCACGATCAGCCATTCCCCAGAGGTGCTGTCGTAATACAGCTCTGTGTGCGGGGACGGCATGGTGGTGTCGATGATTGCCGTCTGAATGGAACGGTTTTCTTCCGTTGTCCGGTCAAAGCTGTCGGAAGGCACGGCCTGAGCGGTGAGAAGGCCCGCTCCGAGGGCTGAAGCAGTTATCAGGGCCAGGGCGCCCCGGATGATTTTTTTCATGACGATATCTCCTTTTCAAATGCAAATTCAGGAAGGGGGGAACGCCGCCGCTGCTTCAAACACTGGGTCCGGCATAGATCGTTTTGAGATCGTCTAAATACCCGCTCCCGACGGCCTCGTTTCCGAGGACGGTGTACAGTTCATAAACGCTTACCCAGTGCAAAAAGGCTTCTTTCTCGGGATCATAGCTTTCAAAGAGGGTGCTGTCCATCCCGAACGGAGAGACGTAGGACACGACCATTTCATAATGGCCGTCCCGGTTGAAGTCCTTGATGACGGCGTCGTTATAAAAATAGGTGCTGACGTACCCGGCCGTTTTGCTGAAATATTTTTCCGCTTTCAGTGCTTCCTTTTTACGCAGCAGGCATTCGATCTCCCGCAGTCCTTCCGGGTCCTCCTCCGGGGCGGCAGAAGAGGATTCGTCGGGGTCGGACGTTTTTTTCGGGCTTCCTTTGGACGTCACCGCGGTATCGCTGTCTTCCCGGGTGTCGGTTCTTTCCGATTTGGAAGAGGTGGTTTTCGGGGGCGGCTCCTGCTGTTCTCCGGTCAGGGAGAGCTGACAGCCGGCCGGCAGCAGACAGGCGGCGCTCAGCAGCAGACAAAGCAGCAGGGATTTGCGGGTCGTTTTCATATTGATCACGTTCTTTCTGCGGTCATTTCGGGGAGGGTGTTTCCCTTTCCTGACAGATAGACGCTCCAACCGGCAAAAGGTTCAATGTTTTTTTGAAAAAGTTCTGAATCAGGAAAACTGAAGACTGAAAAATGGTCGGGGGTTCAGGTTTTTATTCTGGCGTTACTTTGTTGAAAAAGGAAAGGCTGCCCCGATGGTTTCGTGTCTGGGTTTCAGGTTCTCCTTCTGTGCTTACTATGTTGAAAAGGGAGAGGCAGCAGAAAGGCCCCTCTGAGAGGATGCAGGTCCCCGGGCGGCTGACTGAAGGCTGAAAACTGAAAATAGTCGGTGCTTCGGGGTATGCTTCTGGGTTCCGGTTTCTGTACAGGAGGCCGGAAACGCCGGAGCAGGGGAGGAATAGAATGGAACAGGAAGAGCTTTTTTCTATTGGACGTTTGGCGTTCCAATTTTGAGCGTTTTTCCGGGATTTATGAACAGCATTCCATTCAGACAAAGGAGGAATACCATGACAGCAAAAAAAGGCATTGATGTATCCTATGCACAGGGCGAGATCAATTTTTCCCGGCTGGATAAAAGCCAGGTGGAATTTGCCATCGTCCGCAGCAGCTTCGGATGGTATCCGGGGCAGAAAGATTCCGAGTTCGAGCGGAATATGAAAGGCTTTGCCTCTCTCGGGATTCCGGTGGGGGTCTATCATTATTCCTACGCCCGCACGGTGGAAGAAGCCAAAAAGGAGGCGGCCTACTGCCTTTCCTGCATCAGGGGGTGGGAGTTTGACCTGCCGGTGTTTTTCGACATGGAAGAGCGCTCTGCCGCCGCCTGCGGCCGACGGGTCTGCACGGATATGGTCAAGGCGTTCTGCGGGGAAATGAAAAAGGCCGGCCGCCGCAGCGGGCTGTATACCAACCCCAACTGGCTGAAAAACTATCTCTACCCGGAGGAGCTCCTTGGGAAATACCCCCTCTGGCTGGCGCAGTGGGATACCTCCCGCCCGTCCTACGAATGCACCATCTGGCAGTATCGTGTCGGGAAGAAGGGGACGATCGCCGGCATTCCGGGGGAGATCGACCTTGACCTGTTTTACGGCACCCTTCCCGGGACCCCGGAAGTGCCGGAAAAACCGCAGGAAAATGCCCACGTCTGGAAGGTAGGGGAGGAGGTCCGGGTGATCGACCCGATCATCTACGGGACCGACCGGCATTTTGTGGTCTATCCCGATGAGCACTATACCATCATCGAAGTCCGGGGCGACAGGGCCGTCATCGGCATCAACGGTCAGGTGACCGCCGCCATCAGCACCCGCTATATCCGCCCGGCGGACAAAACAGAGGCGCACCGCTTCCAGGTCGGGGAACGGGTGCAGGTGCTGCGCCCCCTCGTGTACGGGACCAACGAGCGCTTTGTGGTCTACCCAAAGGAGCGCTATACCATTATCGAAGTCCGAGGCGACAGGGCCGTCATCGGCATTAACGGGCAGGTGACGGCTGCCGTCAGCACGGAAAACATCCGCCCCTATCCCGCTTCCTGAGCCTTCTCCCCGGCCGGGGAAAATAGTATCAAAATGCCGCAGGAGAAAACGCTTCCTGCGGCATTTTTCGGAAAAGGGGATTTCAAGCGGGTTCCGGGAAGAGCACTTTTATGGGAAAATATGGAAATAGCACAAAAATTCATTCTCCTGGATAAAAATCTTGACAATCAGGGCGCAAGAGGTGTACAATACAAAGTAGACGGTGAACTATCAGAAGTTTTTCCGTTTCACTGCGGTCAGTGGATTGTGCCGCCGCTCTGTATTTTTGTGTTATCTTTATTATTCTTTTTCTCTGTGTGCGGAGATAAGATAGAATGGGACGTGCTTTTCCGGAAACGAAGCACTGTCTTTTGTGGCCGGGACCGGCTTCCTGCGGCAAAGGGAACGGGAAGGCGGGGGGGCACTGTTGTTTTTCCTCTCAATATAAGATAATAGAATATGGTGATGTTGCGCCGTTCCCGGGAAAGGGGGACGGGCGATGCGGCACCTTCGGGTCTGGCTCGGGATGAAATGCGTTACGGGCAGGGGAGCCTGCCTTCATGTCGAAACAGGAGGTGTCAAACGAAATGGAACCGATCGTATGGGTCCTGCTGATGGTAGGCGCCTGTATTGCTGTGGGAGTGGGGGCCTTTTTTGGGGGCATCCATTACCGGAAGCGTGTCGGAGAAGGGCTGATAGGCTCTGCGGAGCAGGAAGCCCAGCGCATGGTGGAGGAAGCCCGCCACACTGCGGAAACCGCTCAGAAGGAAGCGCTGGTCGCCGGAAAAGACGAAGCGCACCGGCTGATCGCCAATGCGGAGCGGGAAATTGCCGACCGACGCCGGGAAATGCAGCGGCAGGAAAAGCGTATCCAGCAAAAGGAAGAGGCCGTGGAGAAAAAACTGGACGGCCTGGAGAAAAAAGAAGAATTGGTCAATCAGAAGATTCGTCAGGCGGAACAGCGGCTGGCGGAAGCGGAACAGATCCGGCAGAGCCAGATGGAAATGCTCGAAAAGATCTCCGGCTTTACTACCGAACAGGCCAAGGCGTACATTATCAATAGCCTGGATAATGAACTGACGCATGAAAAGGCTGTCAAAATCATGGAGTTTGAGCAAAAAACCCGTGAGGAATCGGAAAAAATTGCCAGAGAGATCATTTCCCTGGCGATCCAGCGGGTTGCAGCGGACCATGTGAGCGAATCGACGGTGTCGGTGGTGCCGCTGCCGGGCGATGAAATGAAGGGCCGCATTATCGGACGGGAAGGCCGGAATATCCGTGCCATTGAAACGATCACCGGGGTCGATCTGATCATTGACGACACGCCGGAGGCCATTACCCTGTCCTGCTTTGAACCGGTGAAGCGGGAGATCGCCAGAGTCATGCTGGAGAAGCTCATCTCTGACGGACGGATCCATCCGGCCCGCATTGAAGAAATGTATGAAAAAGCCCGCCGTGAGGTGGAGGCGATGATCAAATCGGAAGGCGAAAGAGCCATCATCGAAGCGGGCGTCAACAACATCCACCCCGAATTGGTCAAACTCCTCGGAAGGCTTCATTTCCGCACCAGCTACGGCCAGAACGTGCTGGACCATTCGCTCGAAGTGGCGTATATCTGCGGGATCATGGCGTCCGAACTGGGGCTGGATCCCACTATGGCCCGCCGGGCGGGGCTTCTGCACGACATCGGCAAGGCCCTCGACCACGAGATCGAAGGCTCTCATATCGAGATCGGTGTGGACGTGGCCCGGAAATATAAGGAAAGCGAAACCGTGGTTCATGCCATCCACGCACACCACGGCGATGTGGAGGCCAAGACGATCATCGCCTGTCTGGTGCAGGCGGCCGATGCCATCTCCGCCGCCCGTCCCGGCGCCCGGAGAGAAAACATCGAAAACTATATCAAGAGGCTGGAAAAGCTCGAAGAAGTGGCGTCCTCCTTTGAGGGAGTGGAAACCTGCTTTGCCATCCAGGCCGGACGGGAAGTGCGGATCATTGTCAAGCCGGAGGTCATCCGGGACGATGAAATGGTTCTTCTGGCCCGTGCCATCTGCAAGAAGATCGAGGAAGAAGTGGAATACCCCGGTCAGATCAAAGTCAACATCATCCGGGAAAGCCGGGCGGTGGAATACGCCAAATAAACATCACCCCTGCCGCTGTTGGGCGGCAGGGGCTTTGTGCGCTTACCGGGAGCAGCCGCAGCCGCAGCCGGTGCCTTCAGAAGGGGTGTCAGAGGGGAAAAACTCATCCTTGGGGAAATCAATGCTGGAGAAAAGCTGGCAGGGGTCTTCCGAGGACGCTACGCATTCCTTTTTCGGCAGGCAGAAATCATAGGCGGGGATCATGATCTGCACGTTCCGCTCCAACTGCACAATGGTGAACAGCCCCAGCGACACAAGGGCTTCCTTGTCCGACTGGCTGCGCAGCAGTTCGCCACCGTAGCGCCGCAGGACGCCTTCCGGGATGGAGCAGGCCGTCAGGGTGCAGGGCCCGCTGCGCTCGGCCAGCCTTGCGGAAAGCGCTACCGGCTGCGCCACCTGCACCACCGCTTTGGGGCAGGTCTGGGACGCGTTCCCAAGAACGTCGCCTTCTCCGGGGCAGTCGGAGGTGTACACCTTCACACTTCCTTCGCTCCCGAACAAAACCGCCCGTTTGGAAAAGACGCACAGCCCCTTGACGGGCATCGGCAGGGTGTTGGGAGACATAAAGGCATCCAGCACCACGTCAAAATAAAACGTCATGTCCACTGCGTAGAACCCCTTGTGAAAGGGGACCGGCTGCAGGCTGACGGCCGTGCTTCCCACGCTGACGCTGCTCAGGCGTACACCGGCCGCTTTTTCCATTAGGCACTGCCCCGCTTTGGTCAGCAGGACCGGCAGGTCTTCCAGACAGTCTTTATCGGAACAGGAATCGTAGATCCGGGCTGCGTTGATGCAAACGGTGTTTTCTTTTTTTCGTCCGGCAAATTCTTCTTCCGTCATCATCATTTCCGACATCGTCATCATTCCTCCTTTTCTGTGGTTCAACAGCAGTATATGCGGAAAAGCGCCGCTGTGTGACAGGGCGGGGAGGGACAAATCCATGTTTTTTCGAAAAAAAGGGGAAAAAGTGATTGACAGGACTCCCGAATAAAACTACAATAGTATGTATATGATATTCTCTTTCTCGCTGGGTCCTCTCAGTGTGAAAAGACAGGATGGATGACGCATGAAAATATTAGCTATCGGAGACGTGGTGGGCAGCGAGGGCTGTCAGTTCCTGCGGGATAAACTGCCGGCGCTGAAAAAAACCTATCAGGTCGATCTGGTCATCGCAAACGGGGAAAACTCCGCCGACGGAAACGGCGTAACGCCGGCTTCCGCAGACTATCTGTTTTCCAGCGGGGTGGACGTGCTCACCGGAGGAAACCACAGCTTTCGCCGGAAGGAATCCTATGCCTATTATGACCGCACGCCCTATCTGCTGCGTCCCGCCAATTACCCTTCGGAAAATACGCCCGGGCAGGGAGTGACCGTGTATGACTTCGGGCGCTGTCAGGTGGGCGTCATCAGCCTGCTCGGAACGTTGTTTCTGGAAGACCTTGACAATCCTTTCCGGGTCGTGGACCGGCTTCTGAAGGACCTCGGCACTCGTCTGACAGTGGTTGACTTTCACGCAGAAGCCACGGCTGAAAAACGGGCGATGGGGTTTTATCTGGACGGACGGGTGACGGCCCTGTTCGGGACCCATACCCATGTGCAGACAGCCGATGAAGAAATTCTTCCCAAGGGCACCGGGTATATCACCGACGTGGGCATGACCGGGCCGGAACAGTCGGTTTTGGGCGTGGTGCCGGAGATTGCTGTGAAGAAATTCCGGGACTGTCTGCCGGTGCGTTTTGAAACAGCGCCGGGGCCGTGCCGTCTGGAAGGGGTCTTGTTTGAAGCGGACGAAAAAACCGGCCGCACTCTGTCGGTAAAACGCCTAAAAATACGATAACATCCTTGTGCAAAACGGGAAACTTTGGCTTCTTTCTTGCATAATACAGGGGTTGGGTATATTATAATAAGAGGTGTTCAGAAAAGAGAATCATACAAAAACCGGCATCTGTCTTTTCGGCCGCAGGGGGGTTCGGGCTGCACGGCAGCCTTCTAAGGAAGATGCACGGGTCAACAATCGTAGGAGGGAAAACAAATGGAAGTTTTGAAGGTATCTTCAAGATCCGCACCCAATTCCGTAGCGGGTGCCATCGCAGGCGTGATTCGGGATTACGGCTGTGTGGAAGTTCAGGCAATAGGGGCGGGGGCTACCAATCAGGCTCTCAAATCGGTGGCGGTAGCCAGAGGCTATTTGGCGCCGATGGGGATCGACATTGTGTGCATTCCGGCCTTTATCACCATTCAGATCGACGGGGTAGAACGCACCGCCATGAAGCTGATGGTGGAAACCAGATAATTCTTGAAACGAGGAAGTGCTAAACAATGATCAACGGTTCCAGCTACAGAAATGCGCTGATCTCCGGAGCTAACCATATTGCTGCTCGCAAGGAAGAGATCAATGCGCTCAACATTTTTCCTGTCCCCGACGGCGATACCGGCACGAATATGTCCATGACGATCGGGGCCGCCGCCAAAGCGCTTGAGGAAGTCACTTCCCAGAGTATTGCCGAAAATGCGTCCATCGCAGCGTCTGCCATGCTGAAAGGCGCCAGAGGCAACTCCGGCGTGATCCTGTCCCTGCTGTTTCGGGGCATTTCCAACGGGCTGAAGGGCAAGGAAGAGGTGGATGGCAAGGCGCTGGTGTCTGCTTTCCATGTCGGTGTGGAAATGGCCTACAAAGCGGTGACGAATCCCACGGAGGGCACCATCCTGACCGTGGCCCGCATGGCGTTTGATGCCGGAAGGGCGGCCGCTGAAGTGGAGTCGGACCCGGTGATCGTGTGGGGTGCTTTGTGTTCAGCGGCTCACGATGCCCTGGAGCGCACGCCGGAGATGCTGCCGGTGCTGAAAAAAGCCGGCGTGGTCGATGCCGGCGGCATGGGGCTTTGCGTGATCTTTGACGGAATGCTGTCCCTGCTGCGGGACGGCACGATGATGCCTCCCCCGGAAGAAGCGACCGCCGGAGAAAACGGAAAAGTGGCTTCCCAGATCGCCGCCAGCGACGAGTTTTTCCGGAATGCGGCTGCCGAATTTGACGCCGACATTCACTTTACCTACTGCACCGAGTTTATCATCGGCAAGGCGGAGGATCTCACAAAAGACCCTGCAGAACTGAAGGCGTTTTTGGAAACGATCGGCGACTGTGTGGTCGTGGCGGAAGATGACGACATCATCAAGGTGCACGTTCACACCGAAAATCCGGGCAGGGCGCTCGAAAAAGCGCTGCTGTTCGGCCAGCTCCTTACCGTCAAGGTAGAGAACATGAAAGAGCAGCACCGCAAAGCGGCTGAGCAGTACGAAAAGGAAAAAGCGGCTGCCGAAGCCGCCCGCAAGCGGAAAGAAGAGATGCGCCCGGTTCCTCCCGAAAAAGAAGTCGGGTTTGTGTCCGTGGCCAGCGGCAACGGGCTGGAAACCGTGTTCAAGGATTTAGGCTGTGACCATATCGTCAGCGGGGGACAGAGCATGAACCCCAGCACGGAGGACATTATGGAAGCGGTTCTGGCGACTCCTGCCAAGACGGTTTTCGTTCTGCCGAATAACAAGAACATCATTTTAGCTGCCCAGCAGGTGATCCCGCTGGTAACTGACCGGAAAGTGATCATCATCCCCTCCAAGACCATTCCGCAGGGGCTGGTGGCGATGCTGTCCTATGCGGCGGATTCCACTCCGGAGCTGAATCAGGAATATATGACGGCATCCCTGGCCAACGTGGACACCGGCACCGTGACCTATGCGGCCCGCAATTCTGAATTTGGTCTGACCAAGATCAAAGAAGGGGAGATCATCGGTCTGAAAAACGGGAAGCTGGTCCTGAAGGATAAAGACCCGATCAAGGCCGTTATCCGGCTGGCTAAGGAAATGATCAGCCGGGACAGCACCTATGTTTCGCTGATTTTCGGCAACGGCATTACCGAGGCACAGGCGCAGACAGCGGTGGAATCCATTCAGAACCGGTTCCAGCAGGTGGACATTTCCCTCATTGACGGCGGTCAGCCGATTTACTACTTTATTTTGTCGGTTGAATAAGGGTTCCCTGAACCTTCCTTTCTTTTTCAAAAGCCTTCCCGACAGGGAGGGCTTTTGGTTTCGTTTGGAATGAATACGGAAGACTGCATACTGGTCGGTGTTTCAGGTGGTTCTTCCGGCTTTGCTTTTCATGAAGAAGGACAGGCTGCCGGGATGGTTTTATGGGCGGGGCTTTGGGTGGTTCTTCTGGCGTTAGGTCTATATAAATGTCAGCTTCTCCGTATAAAGGGCAGGTTCCTCTCCCCGGTCAGAAGCCGTCGTTCTTCGTCGACGGCCTAAAGGGCAGCCTCTCTCGTCTCCTCTTCGCAGCCCTCCTATTCCACCATCTCTCGCCAGCGCCAATTTCGGGACAGGCAGGTGGTCCGGTTCGGGCGGGTACTTCGTTGCCCGAAAATCGTCTCCTGCCTTTTTGATGCGCTGGCTGTTTGGGGCGGTCCCTTGATGGCGTTACAGGACAGCGCTTGCTAACGGTCAGCAAAGGGGTTTCGTGCTCTGCGGAGCACGCCCAGAGACTCTGCCAGCCTTTGAAAAGGCCCCAGCAAAACTTTTCCCTCCTTTGCAAGACTTTTAGCGTTTTCATTGACTGTAAGTCCCGAACGGGGGGTCTGGGGGCACACCCCCAGACCCGGGTGCAGCGTCACGCTGCCGCTGCCGCAGGAGAAGAGGAGGAGCTGAGACCAGGCGGGGAGAGGAAGGGCACGAAGGAGGGCGCAGAGCACGGCGCTGCAGAAGAGGGGACAGACAAAGGTTTGCAGAAGCTTCAGCTTCATGCCGGTCACCTGCCGGAGCTTCCGGATGCTCAGCAGGGTGTTGAGGGCTTCGCTTGCCCAGATGACGAGCACTACGCCCATCAGGCCGCATAGCGGCACCAGCCAGAGCGTCAGCAGGACCCGCACGGCGGAATCGAGAAGGTTGCAGAGAAAATAGGAAGTCTGCCGGTCCAGCCCTTTGAGCATTCCGTCTACTGCAGTGTCTACATACATCAGCGGGATCACCGGGCACAGAAGGCGGATCATCGGGGCGGCTTTGTCGCTGCCGTACAGGAAACAGGAGATCTCCGGGGCAAAAAACCATAGCCCCACCATGACGGGAAGAGCGTACAGCAGGACCAGCCGGAACAGCTCCTCCGACATATGCCGGATCCCGCTGCGCTGTTTTCGCACAGCCGCTTCGCTGAGTTCGGGAATGATCAGGGCGGCAAAGGGAGCGATCAGCACCGAGGGGAACAAAATGACCGGCATGGCGAAGGCATAAACCAGTCCGTAGGATTCCATAGCCTCCGCCCGGCTGCCGCAGCGAGCGGTCAGGCCGGAGGGAATCAGACGCTGCTCCACCGCCCCCAGGCCGCTCCTCAGTACGGCGTTGGCGGTGCAGGGAAGCCAGATGCCTGCCGCCGCCGAAAGAAAAGAGGCTTTTTCCTGCGGCTCCTGTGCGGACAGGCGCAGCAGGCGGGCTCTGTCGGGGAGGAAAACGGCCATCGAATACACGCAGGAGAGGATCTCGGCGGCGGTGACCGCCCAGGCTGTGCAGGCGGCGGCTTCTTCGGTGCTTTGCGGTGAGAGAAGGGAAAAAAGCCCAATGCACAGCGCACATTCTGCTGTTTGTTCAATGAGCTGCTCCCCGCAGCTTCGCAGCATTTTCCGCTGGGCGGCAAAATAGCCCCGAACCAGCGCCGAAGGCCCCAAAAAGGGCAGGCCGAGCGCTAAGATCTGCAGGGCGTGCACGCTGCGGCTGTCCCCGATGAAAACGCTGCCCCAGAACGGTGCGCTGATATACAGCCCCGCCCCCGCCGCTATCCCTATCAGCGTGGAAAACAACAGCCCGCCGGAAGCCGCCCTCAGGGCTTTGCGGGGCTGGCCTACGGCCAGAAAATCCGTTACCAGACGGGTGATCGTGACGGAAAGCCCGGCCCCGATGAGCAGAGCAAAGACGCCATAGACCGTCAGAATCAACTGATACAGCCCCATGCCTGCCTCTCCCAGGCGGCCGCTGAGAAAAGAGCGGCAGGCCATATTCCCGCAGCGCAGCAGGAGGGATACGCAGGCGAGCAGCAGGCCGTTTTTCAAAAAGCGTCCTTTATTCAAAACAACACCCCGCAGACAAGAGTTATGGAAAACTGCAGTGAACCAAAAGAAACGGATGGTGAAGGATTTGTTCAAACTGAGAAGATTCCTGAAAGGGTACCTGCTTCAATTGACGATCGGCCCGCTGTGCAAGCTGACGGAAGCGGTGCTGGAGCTGATGATCCCGCTGATTACGGCGGATATTATCGACACCGGCGTGCGGCAGCAGGACGTGGGCTATATCCTCTCCCGAGGCGGCCTCATGGTGCTCATGGGCGCTCTGGGGCTGGGGTTTGCGCTGGTCTGCCAGAAATCGGCGTCTGTCGCCGCACAGGGATTTGGCACCAAGCTGAGGAATGCCTTGTTCCGGCATATCAACACCCTGTCCCATGCCGAGCTGGACAAAATCGGCACCCCGTCCCTCATCACCCGCATGACCAGCGACATCAACCAGCTTCAGTGGGCGGTGGCCATGCTGATCCGTCTGGTCATCCGGGCGCCGTTTTTAGTCACGGGCGCTCTGGTCATGGCCATGCTGATCGAGTGGAGGCTGTCCCTGCTCTTTTTTGCGGCAGCTGCGCTGATCGCACTGGTGCTGTATCTGGTCATGAGCCGCTCTGTTCCGTTTTTCCGGGCGGTACAGCAAAAACTGGACCGGGTTTCCCTGCTGTCCCGGGAAATGCTTTCCGGCAGCCGGGTGATCCGAGCGTTCGGACGGGAGGAAAAGGAAGAGGAAGATTTCCGGCGTCAGAATGAGGATCTTTCCCGCACCTCCATCGCTGTGGGCCGCATTTCCGCTTTGCTCAGCCCCATGACCTTCGTCATCGCTCAGGCGGCCATCATCGCCGTGGTCTGGTTCGGCTCCGGGATGGTGGACACCGGCACCCTCAAAACCGGGCAGATCGTTGCCCTTGTCAATTATATGACGCAGATCCTGCTGGCTATGATCGTTGTTTCCAATCTGGTCGTGGTGTTCACCCGGGCGGCTGCTTCCGCCGGGCGGGTCAACGAATTGTTTGAGCTGCAGCCCTCCGTGCGGGAGGAAAACGCCTGCGATCCCGCCCCGGACCCGTCCGCTCCGATCCTGTCGATGCAGCACGTTTCCTTCGGCTACGGCCACGACGGGCTGGCTCTGCACGACATCAGCTTTTCGGTGCGGCGGGGGGAAACCATTGGCATTATCGGCGGCACCGGCTCCGGCAAAAGCACGCTGATCAACCTCATCCCCCGGTTTTACGATGCTACGGAAGGGGAGGTGCAGGTGTACGGCTCCCCGGTCGACCGATTTTCTTTGAAGTTCCTGCGCTCTCAGATCGGCATGGTGCCGCAGCAGGCGGTGCTGTTCCGGGGAACGATCCGGGAAAACCTGCGCTGGTGCAAGCCGGATGCCGGGGAGGAAGAAATGCAGCAGGCGCTGAAAACTGCTCAGGCATGGGATTTTGTTTCCGCTTTGCCGGAAGGACTGGACACCCCCCTGAGCGCCGGCGGCAAAAACCTTTCCGGAGGACAGCGGCAGCGCCTGACAATCGCCCGGGCGCTGGTGATGCAGCCCCCTATCCTTATTTTAGACGACAGCGCCAGTGCGCTGGATTTTGCCACCGATGCCGCTTTGCGGAAGGCACTGGCGGCTGAAACAGGGGAGATGACGGTGTTTATGGTATCGCAGCGGGTGGGGACCGTGCGCTATGCCGACCGGATCCTCGTGCTGGACGGCGGCGAATTGGTGGGAGTCGGCTCCCACCGGGAGCTGGTGCGCTCCTGCCCGGTGTACCGGGAGATCTGCCTGTCCCAGCTTCGAAGCGAGGAGGTGGAATGATATGAAGAAAAAACGGAACACCCGTTTGCTGCTGCAGCGTTTGGTGCAGTATGCCTCTCCCTATCATGCCCGGATCCTCTGTGCGCTGCTGCTGGCGATCCTGAACGTCACCCTGTCCCTGACCGCCCCGGTGCTGATCGGCTACGCCATCGACAAAGCGGTTTCCCCCGGGCAGGTCGACCGGGACGGGATCCTGTGGCTGTTAGCGGCCACAGCGGGGGCCGTGGCGCTTTCCACCCTGTTCGGCTATCTGATGAACCTGTGCACCAATTCGGTGGCCTATGCCATCACAAGGGACTTGCGGCGGGATATCTGCCGCAAGCTGAATGCCGTGGAGCAGCGGTTTATCGACGACCACCCCCACGGCGACCTGATGAGCCGTATGGTCAATGATGTGGATGCTGTCGGGGAGGGCTTGCAGCAGGGCATTACGCAGTTGTTCTCCGGGCTGGTGATGATCATCGCCACCCTCGGCTTCATGCTGCGCCTGCATTACGTCATCGCTTTCGTGGTCGTGCTGATCACCCCGCTGTCGGTGTTTGTGGCCTCCTTCATCACCCGGTTTTCGCAGAATATGTTCAAGAAACAATCGAAAACACAGGGGGAGCTGAGTGCGTACATCGAAGAATATGTCGGCAATCAGAAACTGGTCAAGACCTTCGGACATGAAGAGGCTTCTCAGCAGGCGTTTGAAGAAATCAACGACCGGCTGAAGGAATGCGGGCAGAAGGCGCAGTTTGTTTCCTCCTGGGCCAATCCGAGCACCCGGTTCGTCAACGGGCTGGTCACGGCGGCCGTTACCATTGTAGGCGCCGTCAGCGCCGTCAACGGCACCCTGACCGTGGGGCAGATCGCCACCTTTATCACCTATGCTAACCAGTATACCAAACCCTTTAACGAAGTGACCGGAGTGATCCCGCAGCTTCAGGCAGCGGCGGCGGGGGCTCATCGGATCTTTGCCCTTCTGGATGAGCCGGAGCTGTCCCAGGACCCGCCGGAAAACGAAGAAATGGTCTTTCACGGGCAGGTCGATGTGGAAGACGTCAGCTTTTCCTATGTGCCGGAGAAGCCGCTGATCCGGCATTTTACCCTGCACGTTTCCCCCGGCCAGCGGGTGGCCATCGTGGGGCCGACCGGCTGCGGCAAAACCACGCTGATCAACCTGCTCATGCGGTTTTATGACGTCAACAGCGGGGCTATCCGGGTGGACGGGGTGGATATCCGGGAGCTGCCCCGCCATCAGCTTCGCAGCCAATACGGCATGGTACTGCAGGAAAGCTGGCTCAAATGCGCCACCATCCGGGACAATATCGCCTACGGGCGGCCGGACGCCTCCGAGGAGGACATTCGCCGGGCGGCCAAAGAAGCCCACATCGCCCGCTTTATCGAGCGGCTGCCGGAGGGATATGATACGGTCATCAGCGAGGACGGCGCTAATCTTTCGCAGGGACAGCGGCAGCTTTTGTGCATCGCCCGTGTCATGCTCTGCGACCCGCCCATGCTGATTTTAGACGAGGCGACCAGCTCCATTGATACCCGCACCGAGATCCGGGTGCAGCGGGCCTTTGCAAAGATGATGAAGGGCCGCACCAGTTTTATCGTGGCGCACCGGCTTTCCACCATCCGGGAAGCGGATGTCATTTTAGTCATGAAAGACGGCAACATCATCGAACAGGGTACCCATGAGACCCTTCTCCGGCAGCAGGGGTTTTATTACGAATTGTACAACAGCCAGTTTGCCGAAAGCTGAGGCGCTGCCGAAGGCCCTTTGGAACAAAAAACGCCGCCTGTCTGCCGTTTTGAAAACAGCAGACAGGCGGCGTTTCCGCTTGGTTACACGGATAGCTTTTTGAGGAAGGCTTTTGTGCGTTCGTTGGAAGGATGGTCGATCACGTCGGAGGGCTTGCCCTGCTCCACGATGAAGCCGCCGTCCATGAAGATGACCCTGTCGGAAACGGCACGGGCAAAATCAATTTCATGGGTGACAATGACCATCGTCATTTTCTCCTGAGCCAGCTCCTTGAGAATCCGCAGGATGCCCGCTGTGATCTCCGGGTCAAGCGCAGAGGTGGGTTCATCAAAATAGAGGATGTCCGGGTTCATGACAAGGGCTCTTGCGATGGCGACCCGCTGCTGCTGCCCGCCGGACAGTTCGCAGGGATAGGCGTTTTCCTTTTCGGACAGCCCGACTTTTTTGAGGATCCGCCGGCATTCCTCGTAGACCTCTTCTTTATCCCGCTTCATAACGCTGATGGGGGCGTCGGAAATGTTTTTCATGACGCTGAAATGCGGAAACAGATTGAAGTTCTGGAAGACAAGGCTGAATTTCGACTTTGCCTCCCGCATATCGGCCTTTGACGGATAGACGGCTTTTCCGCCGACGCTTTTTACGACCTCTTTGCCGCAGTAGCTCAAGGTTCCGTCGTCCATCGTTTCCAAAAACGTCGCACAGCGCAGAAGCGTGGATTTGCCGGACCCGGAAGGCCCTAAAATGGAGACCACTTCTCCTTGTTCCACATACAGGCTGATATCCTCCAGCACCTTTTTGCCGCCGAAGCTCTTGCTGAGATGGTTGATTTCAAGAAGTTTCATCACGACCCCTCCTTATCGGTAATAATTCATTTTCTTCTCGATCTGCTCCATGACGAAGGCGACCAGGAAGTTGAAGACATAATAGAAAATGCCGGCCGCAAACAGCGGGATAATATTCGCCTGCGCCGCTGCAATCTGCTTGGCTAAGGTGAATATTTCCGTATAGGTCAGGACAAAAGCCAGGGACGTATCCTTCACCAGGGTGATGATCTCATTGGTGACAGGCGGGAGCACGTTTTTGGCCATCTGCGGGAAGATGATCTTGCCGAAGGTCTGGGTTTTGCTGTAGCCTAAAATAGAGGCTGCTTCCCGGTGGCCCTGAGGAACAGCCTGGATCCCGGCCCGGAATATCTCGGCAAAATAGGCGGCATAATTGAGCGAAAATCCGATGATGACCGAATAGAACCGATAGGATTCCCCCAACTGCAGCCCGAAGATGTAATAGGGGCCGAAGCAGACGACCAGCAATTGGAGCATCAGCGGGGTGCCTCTCATGATGGAGATGTAGACCCTTGCCAGCCACTGCACGACTTTGAACCGGGACATCCGGATAAAGGTCAGCAGCAGTCCCAGCGGCAGGGAGAACAGCAGTGTCAGCACAAAGATCAGCAGGGTAGAGCCCATGCCTTCGAGCAATTGCAGGAAGATACTGCCGTAGTCGATCCCCTTGCTTTTGGCGGGAGCGGAGGATTCTGCGGAGGGTTTTTCTTCCACCTTCAGGCAGACGCTGGTTTCAAGGCCCCATTTTTTGGCGATCTTATCAAACGTGCCGTCGGTTTTCATCTCAAACAGGGTTTCCTGCACCTTATCCCGAAGCGCTGTATTGCCCTTTTTGAAGCCGACGCCGTATTTTTCGCTGGACACGGTCTCTTCCAGCATACGGAAGGTGTCCCCCCGGCTGCTGATCTGATAATTTGCCACGCCGATATCCATGCAGATCGCCTGCACCATGCCGCTTTCAAGATTGAGGAAGGCGCTGTTGTAATCGCCCACCTGCTGGAGCTTCTGGAAGGAGGCGGCTAAGGCTTTGTTTTCATCGGTGGCATCCTCTCCGGTAAAGGCGGCCAGCGCCGAGGAATCGGCCTGCACCACAACGATCTTGTTTTTCAGGTCGGAAAGGCGTTTGATCTCCGAATCCGATTTGACGATCACGACCTGAGAGTTGTCTACATAGGGAACGGACCAGGTGTACTGGTCTTCCCGCCCGTCAATGGTGAATCCGTTCCAGATACAGTCGATAGCGCCGCTGTCCAGCTCCATATCCTTGGAATCCCAGTCAATGGGCTGTTTTTTGAGCGTCCAGCCTCTTCGGGAGCAGACCTCTTCGGCAAGGTCAAGGTCAAATCCGACATAATCGCCGTTATCGTCCTTGTAGCCGTAGGGCGGGAATTCGGCATCAAAGCCCACGGTGAAGGTTTCTTCTGCTGCCCGGCAGGACAGGGAAGGGGCCAGGCTCAGACAGACAGAGCAGATCAAGGCTATGCACAGCAGGCCCATAAGCAATTGACGGAATGGTTTCTTATGCATTGTTTCATCCTCCTCAGAAATTATTTGTCGTGTACGCAGGAAATATCGTACAAAAACATGATTATTATACTACGATTTTTTGTATAAATCAAGGAATGCGGAAAAAATGGAACGGTGAGATCCCGTGTCTGAGAAAGAAGAAACGCCGCCGCCAGCGCAAAGAATAACGAAGAATGTACCGTAGAAAGGGAATGCTAACCTCGTAGTATGGGTTTTTATTCTGGCGTTACTTTTATGAAGAAGGAAAGGCTGTAATAATGGTTTTATGGTCGGTGTTTCAGGTTGTTCATCTGTTTTTCGTTTTTCCGGAAGGCAGGCAGAAGAAAGGCACCCTCTTAGAGGGCGCGGGTGTCCGGTAGACACCGCTGTGCAGCAGCAGCGCCGACCGAGCCGGCAGGCGGCCGGAGGCGACCGAAGGCGGCCGGAGGCGACCGAAGGCGACCGGAGGCGACCG
>CACYCG010000180.1 GCA_902772855.1 uncultured Ruminococcus sp. | reverse complement strand
GCAGAGTTTTCCAATCTCTCATGGCAAAAGCCCCCTCGCTCCCCGGCCACCGCCGGGAAGGCAGTAAAAATAGATAGTTTTTCAATCGTAAGTATAGCATAATTAGTATTATTATTCAAGTATAAAGATGTAGGTTTTTCACAAGCCGGAGAAAACCCTTTCCGGGGGATGCCTGCCTGTGGGAGATCCTCTTCCCTTCAGCGTCTGCCTCTCGGGCAGGACCATAAACCATCCCAGGAGCCTTTCGCACCGAAACAAAGTAAGAAAAGGAGAAGGAGGTGACGCAAAAACCCCCCCGACAAATGTGTGTCGGGGGGGAGTGTCTGAGAAAGCGCGGGGGTCAGCCGATGAGTTCCATCACTTTGACGCTGCGGGTGATGAAGCCCTTCATTTCCTCGGCGGACAGGCGGCGCTGGCCGATGGCGGCTAAATCATAGATGTGCCGGCACAGGAGGTTTCTGTCTTCCGCCTCCATGTCCCGGAGCTTTTTCACGATCTCGCTGGCGCTGTTGACGATCAGGGTCTCCTGCAGCTTGCTGTCTTCGGGGCCGAACATATTGCCGTACAGCCGGTTCATGTCGTTGATGCGGCGCTGGTATTCGTTGATATTGATGATGGCCGGGGTGTCGGTGCCTTTCAGGGCCTGCACCTTGATCTCCAGCCCTTCCATGCCCAGCGCTTCCCGGAACAGCTCTTCGAGTGCTTTTTTGGAGTCATCGTCCTCCTCTTCCGGTGGGGTCCCCTGCAGGGCTTCGCCGATCTCGGAATCAATGCGGACGAATTTGATGTCGGTTTCCTTGTATTCTAAGAAGGTGACAAAATGCGTGTCGATATTATGCTCCAAAATGACAGCATCCAGACCGTTGTCCTGGAAGATCTTGACGTACTGCGCCTGCAGGCTCATGTCGGAAACGTAGTAGACCTTATTGTCAGCGCTCTTCGGCAGGGTGGAGAGGGTGAGGAACTCGCCGCCGATGGATTTGTAAAGGATAATATCCTTCATGCGCTCATAGAACTTTTCGTCTTTGATGCAGCCGAATTTGATGAAGGGGGAAATGTCGTCCCAATAGCTTTCATATTCGGCTCGTTCGTCCTTGAAGACGGAGATCAGCTTATCGGCCACCTTTTTGGTGATGTGCCGGGAGATCTTGGCCACTTCGCCGTCATTCTGCAGGAAGGAGCGGGACACGTTCAAAGGAAGGTCGGGGCAGTCGATAATGCCCTTGAGCAGCATCAGGAATTCCGGGACGACCTCTTTGATGTTGTCGGCGATATAGACCTGATTGGAAAACAGCTTGATCTCTCCGGGCATGACCTGGAGCTTATCGGTCTGCTTGGGGAAGTACAGGATCCCCTTGAGGTTGAAGGGGTAGTCCACGTTCAGGTGGATCCAGAACAGCGGGAGGTTGATGTCCGGGAACACTTCCCGGTAAAAATCCTCGTATTCCTCGGTGGTGCAGTCTTTCGGGGCCTTCAGCCAGAGGGGGTTCGTGATATTGACCGGCTTCGGCTCTTCGGCCTGCTGTTCGGGGGTTTTGGCGGCTTCGTCCTGCACGCAGGTGAAATAGATCTCGTAGGGCATGAACCGGCAGTATTTTTTCAGAACGGAAAGCAGCTTATAGCTGTCGCAGAATTCCATGCCGTCTTCCGAAAGATGCATAACGACCGTTGTGCCCACGTCGGTGCGGGCGCCGTCGCTGATCTCGTAGGTTTCGGCGCCGTCGCTTTCCCAGTGCACCGGGGAAGCGTTTTCCCGGTAGGAAAGGGTGTCGATCTCCACGGTGTCGGACACCATGTACGCCGAATAGAATCCCAGTCCGAAATGCCCGATAATGCCGGCATCGGCATCGGTTTTGTCCTTGTACTGCTCAATAAACTCCTGTGCGCCGGAAAAAGCGATCTGGGTGATGTATTTTTCCACTTCCTCCTCGGTCATGCCAAGGCCGTTGTCGCTGACGGTCAGGGTTTTGGCGTCTTTGTCGAGGATAATGTCAATGCGGGGGGACGCCTCGCTTTTTTCCGCTTCGCCGATCAGACAAAGACTATCCAGCTTTTTAATGGCATCGCAGCCGTTGGCCACGATCTCTCTGAGGAAAATGTCCTTGTCGGAATACAGCCATTTCTTGATGATAGGAAACAGGTTCTGTGAATCCACTCGGATTTGTCCTTCACGTTTCATAATGTGTAAGCCTCCGTTTTTGTTTTTTACTCAGGTTTTTATTCTTCCCGGCCTTCTCCGGGAGATGCAGGCTCCCAAGAGCCGGTCATCCTATTCATTTCCGGACCGGCTGACGCTTCTTTCCAGCCATTGTTGGTAGGTCATCAGCACCTGCCGTGGTTTGGCGCCCTCGTGGGGACCGATGACGCCTAACTGCTCCATATCGTCAATGATCCTGCCCGCCCGGGCATAGCCAACCCGCAGCCGGCGCTGCAGCATGGAGGTGGAAGCCATTCCCGCTTCCACAACGAACTTGATGGCTTCTTCGAGCAGGGGGTCCAGATCTTCGTCGTCCTCCGGAGCGCCCTTGTCGCCGCCGGAGGAAAGGGCGGAGTTTTCGATCTCGTCAATGACAGAGGAATCGTATTCAGCGGTCTTGTTTTTCTTGATAAACTCAATGACCCGCTCCACTTCATCGTCATCGACAAAGCAGCCCTGAATGCGCTGCGGTTTTCCGGTGCCGATGGGGGAGTAGAGCATATCGCCCCGTCCGAGGAGTTTTTCGGCTCCGCCGGAATCAAGGATGGTGCGGGAGTCGATCAGGGTCTTGACGGCAAAGGCGATCCGGCTGGGCACGTTGGCCTTGATCAGACCGGTGATGACATCGACCGAGGGACGCTGCGTGGCGATGACCAAATGCATTCCCGCTGCACGGGCCATCTGTGCCAGGCGGCAGATGGATTCTTCCACGTCCTTGGGAGCCGCCATCATCAGGTCTGCCAATTCGTCGATGATAATGACGATCTGCGGCATTTTGCGGAGCTTTTTCGGCTCCTGCGGGGCGTTGTCGCCGGACAGCTCCCGTTCGGCCTGCGCCTGCGCCAGCATTTCATCCTCTTCAAAGGTACGCTCCGCCTCTTCCGCATGGACCGGTTCCGAAGCAGCGGTTTCCTGCACTTCAAGGTTCATGCGCTCCACATATTTGTTGTAGCCCTTCATATCCCGCACGTTGCATTCGGCAAATAATTTGTACCGGTTCAGCATTTCATTGACCGCCCAGTTCAGGGCGCCGGCGGCTTTGCGGGGGTCGGTCACGACCGGCACCAGCAAATGCGGGATGCCGTTGTAAACCCCTAATTCCACGACCTTGGGGTCCACTAAAATGAGCTTGACATCTTCCGGAGAAGATTTGTACAGCAGGCTGATCAGCATGGAATTGATGCAGACGGATTTACCGGAACCGGTCGAACCGGCGATCAGCAGATGCGGCATTTTGCTCAGATCGGCAAATACCATTTTTCCGGTGATATCTTTTCCGAGGGCGACGGTCAGATGACCGGGGGCGTCCTGGAATTCCCTGCTTTCGATCAGCCCTCTCATTTTCACCACGCTCACATGACGGTTGGGGACTTCAATGCCCACAGCGGATTTGCCCGGGATCGGCGCTTCGATCCGCACGCCGACAGCCGCTAAATTCATGGCGATATCGTTGGAGAGGTTGGTGATCTTGCTGATCTTCACGCCCACCGCCGGCTGCAGCTCATACCGGGTAACGGAAGGGCCGCGGCTGATGTTGACGATCGAGGTCTGCACCCCGAAGCTCTTCAGGGTATCCACCAGCATGGTGCCGTTTTTGTTCAGCTCCAGAGAGATATTGGATTCCTGTTCCGCAGGCTGGGGAGCGAGCAGAGCGGTCGGAGGTTTGACGTATTCGGGCTTCTCCGACAAATCCGGCTCAAAATCGAGAACGGGCGGGATCTTTTCTCCTTTTTTCGCTCCCGGCGCCGGGGGCGCAGCGGGTGCGGGTGCGGAAGGATGGGGTTGGACAGCAGCCGCAGGAGAAGGCGGGGGAGTGGACACCTCCGGCTCTCCGGTCAGGTCTTTGGGGTCTATGTTCACGCCGGTGATGAGAATGTCATCGGAAAAGACGGGCATTTCTTCCTTTTTCTTCCGTCTGGCAGGCGCCGAGGGGGGCTCGCAGACAGGCGCTGCCGGAGAAGCGGGGGGAGCGGCCGGAGAGGTCGGTTTAGCTTCCGGAGGAGGAGCGCCCGCAGGGGAGTAAAAAGGAGAGCGCTTGAGGCGCCGGAAGGTATCGTCTTCCTGCTGCCGGGCCAGTTTTCGGTCCACCTCCTGCCGGATATGCTCCTGACGGCGGGCACTTCTTTCTTCACTTCGCTGTTCTTCCCGGCGGGTCCTCACCTGAGTGCGGATCTCACGGGAATCGCTGAGGTGCTCTTCCACCATGCGGACCGGCCGCTTGATGGTTTCTGAAAAGTTCAGGATAAACATATTCAGCGTCAGCGCCAGCACGATCAGGAACAAAATGATCGACACGATAGCGCCGCCCACCAAACCGAGCAAATGCAAAACGGGAACCCCGAGCAGTCCTCCCCACACACCGGCGCCGCCGCCGCTGCCTCCCTGATAGAAGCTGTTATGTAAGGCGTCCGGGTAGCTCAGCAGGGCTTCTTTTTCGGTGGTTTCGAGCACATGGATGATAGTGGAAAACAAGGTGACGCTGCCGCTCATCAGCAGGATCTTCAGCCGATAATAGGGGGCGGGATGGTCCCGGCAGTTCTGATAAGCGCCGTACAGCATCAGCAGGGGCGGCGCAAACCCTAAAAAGCCGCAAAGCCCCCAATAGCCGAAATGCATGGATTCCCACAATCTTTCTCCGGGAATAAAAAACACCAGCAGCAGGAACACCGCCAGCAAAAACAGGACAATGCCGAGAATAAAGCGGTTGCGCTGTATTTCCCATTCCCGTCTGGCGGCAGCTTTTTTTCGGGCTGTCTGGGACGACGCTGACTTTTTCTTTCCGGCGGCAGGGGCTTTGCCTTTGGCCGGGGCAGCGGGCTTTGATTTTTTGGCTGCCACGATGATTCACCTCCATAAGTACGAAAAAAGCCGGTGAATCCTCATTCACAGACTTTTTTCCGCCGGGCACGCCGCTCAGAACTGCAGCGGCATTCCGCTAAAAATATTGCATCCTTTGACCAGTTCGATCACGCTGATGATGGTGATCAGCTCTCCGACTCCGATGGTGTAGCCGACGAAAATGATCATTCTGTTCGTCTGCAGCAGCCATTTGAACAGTTTGATGGCGAGGAACCCGACAAAGGCCGCCACCACCATGCCCACGATGACACACCAGTAATCCACGGTGACGGGGGCGCCGTCTTTGGGGAAGAGAGCGTCTTTTCCTTCGAGCAGGGCGGCCGCTACAATGGCGGGGGTCCCCAGCAGGAAGGAGTAATCCAGAGCGACCTGCTTATTCATGCCCCGCAGTTCGCTGGCCACAAGGGTGGAACCGCTGCGGGACAGCCCCGGAAACAGAGCGGCGGCGCACTGGGTAAAGCCCACCGCGAGGGCGTCGGTCACGGTATATTTCCTTCTGCCGGCGCCGCCCTTGCGGGTAACGCCTTTTTGCTTGTACAGGTCGGTCATCTTTTTATTTTTCCGGTCTCCGATATACAGCAGGGTGCCGGTTGTCATCAGCGACAGCCCCACCACGATGAGGTAGCCGCTTTTTGAAAACAGATCGGCCAGGTCCTTCAGGCGCATATCGGTCCCGGGGATGGGCAGGAACAGAAAAAACAGCGGCACAAGCCCAATGATGAGCATCATGACCATATTGCGCTCATTGTCCATTTCCTTCCATTTGAACTTGCCGGTGAAAATATCCCGGACCATCAGCCCGAAGGCTTTGAGCAGCCGGAAGATGAGTTTGACGTACACCCCGACCACAGCGGCTAAGGTGCCGATATGCAGCATGACCGAAAAGAAAAGGTTATCCTCCTCCATGCCGGTAATATGCTGGATGATATTGAGGTGGCCGCTGCTGGAGACGGGCAGGAACTCTGTCAGGCCCTGAATAACGCCCTGCAGAATTGCGTTGAAAATGTTCATTATGTACCTCCTGTTCGGAATGCGGGCCGTGAAAGCGGGAAACGCCCCGTTTTCACAGCCTATGCGTTATGGTTCGCTTTTATGCTTTTTTCCGGAGCGCCCCCGGCGGCGCTGTTTGTCGATCAGGCGGCACAGAGCCTCCAGCGCATCGGACAAAGAGCCGGTTTCGTCGATCAGTCCTTCCCGGACCGCTTCTTCCCCTTCTAAGATCGTGCCGATATCCATGACCAGCTCATCGGTGTTCATAGCAAGCTGGAAATACCGTTCCTCCGGGCAGGAGGAATGGCGGGACACAAAGCCGGTAATGCGGCGCTGCATTCGCTGGAAATACTCAAAAGCCTGCGGCACCCCGGGCATGACGCCGCTCATGCGGACCGGATGGATCGTCATCGCCGCAGAGGGAGCGATAAAGGAGCGCCTGGCTGCCACGGCGATCGGGACCCCGATGGAATGCCCGCCCCCGAGCACCAGCGAAACCACCGGTTTTTTCATTCCGGCCACCATCTCGGCGATCGCCAGCCCCGCTTCCACATCGCCGCCGACGGTATTCAGAAGGATCAGCACGCCGTCAATCAGGCTGCTCTGCTCAGCGCAGGCCAGCAGGGGGATCAGGTGCTCATATTTGGTCGTTTTCGCCTGCGGGGGGAGAAGAAAATGTCCTTCGATCTGCCCGATAATGGTCAGGCACTGAAGGGTGTATTTTCCGTAAGCGGAGATCACCGCCGCCCCATCCGAGGCGGGAAGATCGCTGCTTTTCCCGGTTCTGTCCGCATCCCCTTCTTCTTGGGCCGGCATCGGCTCAGCCGGGATCGGTTCCAAAGCGTTTTTCATAGCTGCACCTCACAAATCATTCAGACAGAGAGGCGTTTCTATAAGCATACATATCAGTATACCATTTTTCTGCCTTCTCTTCAAGTATTTTTTCTCTTTCCCAAGGAAATCAACTTTGTCCGTAGATTTTCAAAGTAAATGCAACAAGGGGATAGAAAGAAGTTGCATTTATAGTAGGCGACAAAAATATTCTTACTTAGAGTGATGTCCGAAGGGGTGTGGGGGCGACCGGAAAGCCCCCACAGTCAGCCCATTAT
>CACYCG010000179.1 GCA_902772855.1 uncultured Ruminococcus sp. | reverse complement strand
GATTTCGCGCTCTGCGGAGCGCGACCAGAGACGCTGTCTCTGGACTCTGCAAGCCTTTGAAAAGGCTTGAGCGAAACTTTGCATTCCTTTGCAAAAATTTTAGCGTCTTCATCAAGCTCAAGCCCCGGAAGGGGGTCCGGGGGAGAATCCCCCGGATATGGGTGCAGCGTCACGCTGCTGTAAGCCCCGGAAGGGGGGTCCGGGGGCACTCCCCCGGATATGGGTCCAGCGTCACGCTGGCGCTGGCGCTGGCACTGCTTGATTTTTGAAGGGAGGAATGGTACAATAGGGGGAGTGCTCTGAGGGAAAGGAATAGGTGAAGGATATGGCCATGCTGACGGTGGGCGGATTGACGATGGATTTCGGGGAGCAGCTTTTGTTTGACCAGATGAACTTTGAAGTACAGCCCGGTGACCGCATCGGTCTCATCGGAGTCAACGGAAGCGGAAAAACGACCCTTTTCAAACTTCTGACTGGTCAGCTCAGCCCGACAAAAGGATCCATCGTCATCCATAAAAACGTTTCAGTCGGCTATATGGAACAGCACGTCTGCCGCCATTTAGAACGTTCAGCCTATGATGAAGTGCTGACGAACTTTTCCGACCTGATGGATATGGAAGCGGAGCTGGAGGGGCTTCACGCCCTTATCGCCGCCAGACAGGGAGATATAGAGCGCATGGTGGAACGGCAGGCCTTCCTGCAGGAGGAACTTCTGCGAAAAGGCGGCCTAACCTATCGTTCCCGCTCCCGTTCCGCCCTGCTGGGGCTTGGCTTTGATGATGAAAAAATGAACCTTCCCATCCGTTCTCTCAGCGGAGGGCAGCGGGCAAAGCTGCAGCTTGCCAAACTCCTGCTGTCCCCGGCCAATCTGCTGCTGCTCGATGAACCCACCAACCACCTGGATACCGCCTCTGTGGAATGGCTGGAGTCCTTCCTCCTCGAATCCGGGTCTTCCTATATAGTCATTTCTCACGACCGTTATTTTCTGGACAAAACGACTAATAAGACCTTTGAACTCGAGCATAAAAAAATGACCCGCTACCACGGGAATTATTCCGCCTACCTTCCGCAAAAGCAGGAGCATGAGCTTTCCCTGCAGCGGGCTTACGATAATACCATGCGGGAAATTACCCGTCTGGAAGGGATCGTGCAGCAGCAGCGCCAGTGGAACCGGGAAAAGAATATCCGCACCGCCGAAAGCAAGCAAAAAGCCATTGGCCGCCTGCAAAGCACCCTCCAGCGCCCAGAAAGCGCCCCGGACTCCATTCACTTCGGCCTGTCCTCCCAAAGCCAGAGCGGGGAAGACGTGCTCATGGTGAAAAAGCTGGCCCTGTCGTTCGGGGAAACGCCGCTGTTTCGGGACGTTTCGTTTGACATTCACCGGGGAGAGCGCATTTTCCTGCTCGGCCCCAACGGCTGCGGAAAAACCTCTCTGCTGCGCCTTCTGCTCGGGCAGCTTTCCGCTCAGAGCGGGAGCGTGCGCTTTGGCGTGGGCGTTAAACCCGGTTATTATGACCAGATCCAGACCGGCATGGACAGCGAGAAAACCGTTTTCGAAGAGATCTCCGACCGCTTCCCGGCGATGACTAATACCGAGATCCGCTCCACGCTGGCCCGGTTTTTATTCAAAAATGACGATGTGTTCAAGCCCCTTTGCACCCTCAGCGGGGGAGAGCGGGCGAGGGTCCTGTTAGCGGAACTCATGCTTGGCGGATTTAATTTCCTGCTGCTTGATGAGCCGACCAACCACCTCGATATCCATTCCGTGGCAGCGCTGCAGCAGGCGCTGAAAGACTATGACGGGACCTTGTTCATCGTGTCCCATGACCGCTATCTCATCAATGCCTTAGCAGATAAGATTTTTTATCTTTCTCCCAAAGGCATTGAAGTGTTTACCGGGAATTACGAAGATTATCTGGCCAAGGCCCAGCCCTTTGCCAAAGCGCCCGCTTCTGCCGAAAAGCCCGTGGAAGGCCGTCAGAGCGAATATAAGAAAAAGCGGGAAAACGACGCCCGCCGCCGCCGGGACCGTGCCCGGCTGACCCGTCTGGAAGCCGAAATTGCCCGGGCGGAGACACGCCATGCGGAAGTGGAGGCGGCCTCTTCCGACCCGTCTGTTACTTCCGATTACCAGCGGCTCATGAGCCTGACGGAAGAAATGGCTTCCCTTGAACAGGAAATCGAAGCGCTCTATGAAGAATGGTCGGAATTGTCCGAGGCGCTCGAATCCTGAAGCAAAAAAACCCCCCTCTTCTCATCGGAAGAGGGGGCATGAGCGGCCTGTTTTCAAGCGCCGGCCACCATTTCTGCGTTATACACATACGGCCGGATGTCTTCCCAGAAAGACTCCGGAATATTATCAGAGGATACTTCCATCGTAACGGGAGAGGAAACGTGAAGGGTCAGGATCCCGATCAGGGAGTGAGCGTCCATCGTGTAGGTGTCGGAAACTAAATACACTTCCAGTTTGGGATAAAGAGATACCGTGTCGACAAACTGCCGGACTTCGTTGAGGTTTCTTAAATAAATCTCGGTTGAAAACATTCCAGTGACCTCCGTATCATCATTTTGACTGTCTTTTCGGCTCCCGACCATCGGTTCGGGTGCTTCCTTATGACTTATTGTAACAATAAAATGCCTCCGGGTCAACAAGAATCTACAAAATATAATGCGTTAAACGAAAAATAAATCATTTTTGGTACCTTCCATGATATTTCTCCCAAAATGAAGAGTTTTTTGGCTACTTAGTTTCTTTTCCTTCCGCCTACTGACCGAAGGAAAGGCTTTCGGAAGAAAGGATACAGGATATGAAAGCAAAAATCTACACATTCGGCTGCAAAGTGAATTATTACGAATCCGAAGCCATTCTGCGCCTGCTGCAGGCGGACGGGTACGAGATCGTCGGGGAGCAGGAGAGAGCGGACGTGGCGGTGGTCAATTCCTGCGCGGTCACCGGTGCGGGAGAGCAGAAGGTGAAAAAGCTCCTGCGCCGCCTCAACCGGGAAGAACCGGGCGCTGCCATCGTGCTCACGGGCTGCATGGCCCAGACGATGGCCGACCGGGGGGAGGACGGCTCTGAATGGGGCGTTTCCGTTTTGCTTGGCAACAAGCGAAGAGGGGAGATCACAGCCGCCCTGAAGGAATACTTTTCCCGTCAGGCGCCGGTGCGCTTTGCCGAGCCGTTTGGCGCTCACGACCCCTACGAGCTGCTGCAGGTGCAGCGCTTTTCCGACCGGACACGGGCCTTTTTCAAGATAGAAGACGGCTGCAACCGGTTTTGCTCCTACTGCATCATTCCCTACGCCAGAGGGCGTGTCCGTTCGGCCCCCTTATCCTATATACAGCAGGAAGTCTCCCGATATGCCGGGGAAGGCTACCGGGAAGTGGTGTTAGTGGGCATCAACCTGTCCTCCTATGGGCAGGATACCGGCGAAACCTTTGCCAAAGCTGTTCTGGCGGCCTGCCGGGCGGCGGACGTCCGCATCCGGCTGGGGTCACTGGAGCCGGAATCCATGGACCCGGCCACCCTGACGGCGCTCTCGGAGGCCCCGAACTTCTGCCCGCAGTTCCATATCGCCCTGCAAAGCGGCTGCAGCTCCACCCTTCGCCGCATGAACCGGCATTACACCGCCGAAGAGTATTTCAAAATCGTGCAGGACATCCGCCGCATCTTCCCGAACCCCTCTCTGACCACCGACGTCATGGTAGGGTTTCCGGGGGAAACGGAGGAGGAGTTTGAAGAATCCCTGTCCTTTGTGCGGTCTGTTGGGTTTGCCAAGGTGCATATCTTTCCCTATTCCCGCCGCAAAGGAACGGCAGCGGACAAAATGCCCCAGCAGATCAGTCAGGCAGAAAAAAAGCGCCGGGCTTCCGTCATGGCGCAGGCGGCCGCCGAAAGCCGGGTGGCCTTTCTCCGGTCTCAGGTGGGGAGAACGGAGCCGGTGCTGATCGAAACCCGCCGCCGCTCCGGTCTGTCGGAAGGCTACACCCCCAATTATACGCCCGTGCTGTGCAGCGTCCCCCCGGAGGCATGGGAAACGGTTGTGCCGGTCCGGATTACGGCGGTGGAAAACGACTGCTGCCTCGGCACTCCGGTGTGACCCTCTGACGGACAGCGCCCTCTTCTGTCGTTACCTTTTTCGGGAGGCGGCCTCTGTGTGGATGGTTTTATGTTCCGCCCGCTGCCTTTGACAAAGCGGTCCGTCTTCTCCCGCCCAAACGTTTTTCCAAAGCTCCCTTCGGGGGGCTTTTTTGCGTGGGGGCATATTCTCCCGCCGGGGGGCATAGGGTATAGGGAAGCAAGCAGAAAACCAAAACAGCGGAAGGCCCTTTGGCCGGAAAGGAGCATTCGGAATGGAAAAAAGCCCTTCGCCTGTCAGGGCGCCTGCGGGGTTGTCCGGGCGTCTGGCACGGGTCCTGAAAAGCGAAAAAGCCCTCACTCTGACGGTCGTGGCGGGGCTGCTCGGCATGATTCTGATTTTACTTTCCTCGGCATTTCCCGCTCTTTCATCGGAAAACCCTTCCGGCAGTGAGGCCTCCTCCCCGTCCGATGAAACCGCCCGCTATAAAGAGGAACTGACGGAAGAACTCGGAAATATGATTTCCAGCATGGCGGGGGTGGGACGAACGAAGGTGATGGTCACGCTGGAGGGAAGTGTCAGCAGTGTGTATGCCACCGACGTGGACGTAAACGGACGGGAGACCTCCCGCAAAAACGGCGCTGATGAAAACGCCGACAAGCAGAATACCGAAAAGCGTTCCTGCATTGTACTCCGGGGAAAAGACGGCTCCGAGACCGCTCTGGCCATCGGCAGCCGGCTGCCTTCTGTCAAAGGGGTGCTGGTGGTGTGTGACGGCGCAGACGACCCCTCTGTCCGGGACCGGGTAAAAGGGGCTGTGTCGGCTGCTTTGGGGATCGGCGAAAGCAAAGTCTGCGTCAGCCGTCTGGCTTCCTGAGAGAACACCGCCCGGTATTTCCGTCAGACCACGGCGCCTGCAGCGCCCTCACGAAAACCATTGAAAGGAAGATTTGTATGAACTTTGGAAAAAGACAAATCGTTATGGCAGCGCTGGTGGCGGCGCTGGGAACGGCGGTCTATCTGAACTGGCAGTTTTCGCCCGCCTCCACGGTGACGGATGGGCAGGAGGAAAGCCTTCCGGAAAAGCAATTAGGGCAAACCATGTATGTCAATACGGAACTGTCTGCTTCCGAACTGACGGCGGCTTCTTCCGCAGGCCCGGCCACGACAGGGGAGGAGGGGCGTTTTGCCTCCGAACGGGAACAGCGCCGCCGGGAGTATGCCCAGGCCACGGAAGGGCTGGCGGAGATCGTAGAAGCCGCTTCTTCCTCGGAAACAGCCCGCACCGAAGCAGCGGCGGCCGCCGAACGTCTGGCGCAGGTACTCAAGGAACAGGCGGATCTCGAAGCCCTTCTCAGAACGAAAGGCTTTGACGATGCGCTGGTCCTGATCAACGAAAACCAGTGCGCTGTTTCGCTGTTCGGCGGCACCGCCGATGACGCTGCCGCCATCATGATCAAGGATATGGTCCATCGGCAGGCGGGCATCGACTTTGACAAGATCACGATCAGCACCTCCGAATAACAAATCTGCCGCCGGGCCTTTCCGGAAGCAAACGGCTTCGCTGATCGTTACCCACTTCCGGCCGCCGCTTTGTCGGAGATGGTTTTTTGTCTCTCTTTCCGCCGTCATCCCAGCGGCCGACCGCAACCGCTCTCAACCGAGAGCGGTTGCGTCTGATTTTTCCCGGAAGACTGAAAACTGAGGCCTGACCTTACAGAAACGAAAAACCCGCCGCGCCGAAACGTGACAGGTTTCTATTATTGTAAACCTAATAGTAGGCGACAAAAATATTCTTACTTAGAGTGATGTCCGAAGGGGTGTGGGGGCGACCGGAAAGCCCCCACAGTCAGCCCATTAT
>CACYCG010000178.1 GCA_902772855.1 uncultured Ruminococcus sp. | reverse complement strand
TTGAAAAAGGTGGACGAAAACTTGCTTTCCTTTGCAAGACTTTTAGCGTTTTCTTTAGGTTCAAGCCCCGGAAGGGGGTCCGGGGGAACTCCCCCGGATATGGGTGCAGCGTCACGCTGCTGCAAGTCCAGGAAGGGGGTCCGGGGGAGAATCCCCCGGCTACGGGGTGCAGCGCCGCCGCTGCCCGGGCCATCCGGCTTTTTTGTCAGCCGGCTATCATTTTTTCGATCACCGTCTTCGGCACGACGCCGACGGAAGCATCAGCCTGCCGGCCGTCTTTGAAAAACAGCAGGGTGGGAATACTCATGATCCCGAACGAAGCCGCCAAAGAAGACTGCTCGTCTACATTGACTTTTCCCACTTTGATCTGCGGGTTCTCTTCGGCTACTTCGTCCACCACAGGGGACAGCATCCGGCAGGGACCGCACCACGCCGCCCAGAAATCCAGCAGCACCGGCTTGTCGCTTTTCAGCACCTCTGCTTCAAAATTGTCTTTTGTAATTTCCAATACCATCGTTCATCCACCTTTCTGATCGTTTCTAATTCATTCAGCGGTATTTTCCGTTTTTGTCATAGATACTGTAATCGGACAGGTCACGGTCTTTCTGATCGTCCAAATCATGCTCGCTGTTTCTGAACAATCCGCTTCCTATCGTATACCTTTCATTATCCGTGCGGGCTTTGATAGCAGAAAACACCCCAAAAACGATAATCAGCAGCACAACCAGTCCAATTCCTTCCAGCCATCCCATTCTCGGTTCCTCCTTCCAGACAGCGGTCTCTCTGCTGTCATAAACAATTCATGCATCCGATAGACATACGTTTCCCCAAAACTGCCTTTGCTATGCCCTGCCGTTTATTTTTTGCGGCTTCTGCCGTGCTTTTGTGCATGGCGGGCGGAGGCCTGTTCCCGGTCTTTTTTCAGCAGTTCCGGAACAGAGGCGGATTTGTAGTTGATCAACGCCTTCACAAACTGCGGGTGTTTTTCTGTAAATTCCGCTTCCTTTTCGGGGTGAGCCACGATATAATCCTCCTGCTGCTTGGCGTACATCCCGGCGCCCGAAAGGCCGAACAAAAGGATGTACAGCAGAATGGTGCACACAGCGCCCACGGCAACATAGGGGTAGATCATCAGGAGCGTATCCACCACGCAGATCACCGAGCAAAGGAAGGCATACAGGTTTTTGATATGCCGCCGCTTATCAAACAGACAGACGAAAAATCCGGCGGCGGGCAGAAGCACCAAAAAGTAGATCATCAGCGACCCGGAGATGGAACTGAGCGTCGTCCCGTAGGAATCGCCGATGCTTCCGCCCAGGATCATCTGGAACACCGACTGCGAGATCGTCACCGAGGCCCCCAGAAGACGCTGTCCCCGCAGGGTGGCTTGATTCAGTTTCGCAACGGTTTCTTCGGTAAACTCCCGCTTGTCAAGCTGGCGGGCCTGAGAAATCAGGTCAAGCAGCTCATCGGCATTCAAGTCCCGGCGCACCCGGTACTCCCAGGAGTAGGAGGCGTTCGACAGTCCCAGCGTATCGTGATATTCCGGCGGCGGGGTATCGTTTTTCTGCAGGGCATTCATCGCCGAACGGATCTTCTCCGAGGCCTCGTCCAATTCCTCTTGGGTGACTTTTCCACTGTAGGCCTGAGAGAAATCCACCGTAATCTCTCCCTCTTCCGAAATATACATCGTTACGGTGATAAAGGGGGCGGTCAGCGCGTAGATTGCCACCGCATACAGCGCCATCATGCACCAGCGAATGATTTTTGTGGGCGTTACCAGAGATTTTTTCCCCTTTTTCTTTTTCCTCGGGTCAGCCGGCGCAGACGGTTGTTCCGCAGGACCGGCCGGTCCGGAAGAAGGGAGGGTGTTTTTTTCTGTTTCCATGCGTATCTCCCGGCCTCAGTGCGTATTGAACTTTTCTTTGTAGCTGTCGATAGCGTCCTGAATGATCTGCAGAGCTTCTTCCTTGCCCCGCACTTCATCCACAACGGTCTCCTTATTTTCCAGCGCCTTATACACGGAGAAGAAGTGGGTCATCTCATCGAAAATATGTTTGGGGATCTCCGAAATATCCTTATAACTGTTATAAGTAGGATCGCCGAAGGGGATAGCGATGATCTTATAGTCGTTGCGGCCGTTGTCGAGCATGGTGATATATCCGATCGGATAACAGCGCACCAGCGTCAGGGGGTAGATCTGTTCCGAGCAGAGCACCAGCACATCGAGGGGGTCGAGGTCGTCCGCATAGGTGCGGGGAATAAAGCCGTAATTGGCGGGGTAATGCGTGGAGGTGTACAGGATCCGATCCAGTTTGAGCAGACCGCTTTGTTTGTCCAGTTCATATTTAGCCTTGCTGCCTTTCGGAATCTCGATCACGCACATAAAATCCTCCGGTGTGATCCGGGCGGAATCCAGATCGTGCCATATATTCTGCATAAAAAACAACTCCTTTTCAAATTCAATGTACATTGATTATACCATAGTTTTTTCCAAATTTCCACCGTTATCTATAAAAACCCAAGGAAATCATTTTTGTTGAAAAGAAACCGGCGGGCAGCGGCAGCGTGACGCTGCACCCATATCCGGGGGAGTGCCCCCGGACCCCCCGTTCGGGGCTTACAGTCAATGAAGACGCCCAAGGTC
>CACYCG010000177.1 GCA_902772855.1 uncultured Ruminococcus sp. | reverse complement strand
GTTCGACGGCGGATTGTATTTATATTATATTGCAGCGTTTTCCAATCTCTCATGGCAAAAGCCCCCTCGCTCCCCGGCCACCGCCGGAGAGACAGTAAAAATAGATAGTTTTTCATATCGTAAGTATAGCATAATTAGTATTATTATTCAAGTGTAAAAAATGGAGTTTTTTCACAAGCCGGAGAAAACCCTTTCCGGGGGAAGCCTGCCTGTGGGAGATCTTCTTCCCTTCAGCGCCCGCCTTCCGGGCAGGACCATAAACCATCTCAGGAGCCTTTCACACCGAAACAAAGTAAGAGCAGGAGAAGGAGGTGACGCAAAAAACCCCCCGACAAATGTGTGTCGGGGGGAATGTCTGAGAAAGTGGGGGGTACGGCTCAGAGAGGGGAGGGTTCGTTTTTCTTTTGCTCGTCCTCCTGGAGAAAGGCTTCTACGACCGAGCTCCACCGTTCCGGCTCAAAAACAGCTAATTGTGCATGGGCATAGCCCGGAAAACACTGCACCTCGGTGGACGGGTACACCGATTTCAGCCGCCGGGCAGATTTGCGGGCGGCATATTCGTTTCCTTTTGTCCCGTGCAGAAACAAAAGTCTGGTCCCTTCGGCGGGGTGAAGATCGCACCCGCTGAAAACGGTGTCGATCATATGGTCAATGGAATCCTCTGTCATAAGGTCGGCGATCTTGAGAAACGCCGGAAGGTATTTTTCCGGAAGGAAATCCCGCCGGGCGCTTTCCAGCACCTTCGGATCCCGCTGCTGAGATTTCCGGATAATGGTTTTATAGCTGTGTTTCATCAGGCTTTTCGCCGGTTTCGGCAGCCTGATCAGCGGGGCGCCGTCCAGAACGACAGCCCGGAAAGGAATCTTTCCCCGCCCGCAAAGGACAGCGGCGATCATGCCTCCCATGGAAAGGCCGCACAGCACGTCCGCTTTTCCGCCGCACTGAGAGAGAAGGTAGTCTTCAATGGTCTGCGCTTCCCGTTCGATGGATTCAAAGCGGCTCGGTGCCTCTTCCGTATGGGCATCCAGTTCCGGCACGATGACATAATAGTCGGGAGAAAAGTGATCAATGGCCTCCTCCCAGATCTGCCATGGGGTCAGCATTCCGTGCAGAAGCAGCATAACAGGGCGGGAAGGGTCTCCGAAAGTGTGAAATATCATAGAATGGTCATTCCTTTCTGACACGGCTGGGGATGGTTGGCACGCTTAGTAGATCGGCTTGATGAACTGAAGGATCTTCTGATAGTCCGATTCATCCACCGCAACGGTTTCCCCGGGTAGGGAGATCAGATAAAAATCCTCGTCGTTTCTGTCCATGAGAATA
This sequence comes from uncultured Ruminococcus sp., assembly GCA_902772855.1. Classification (GTDB taxonomy): domain Bacteria; phylum Bacillota; class Clostridia; order Oscillospirales; family Acutalibacteraceae; genus UBA1213. Next base: position 16,011 of record CACYCG010000177.1, on the reverse strand, counting down.
CTGGAAATATCTTCGGTGTTGATGATCTTGTGGAACAAATGCCGGTCAAATACCCGTACAAACATAGGCTCACCTCCTTGAAAATGGTTTTTTGAAAACGGCTTCTGCTGCCGGGGCTTCGGAATCATGGCAGACGAACGCCCCCGCCGGGCGGAAAACACGGTGGGGGCAGGAAGGTCACGGGATGGCCGGGGATCACGGATCGTTGTGGGGATCAATGATTTCTGTTTCGTTGCTGACGGTGATAATATCCTCTGCTTCCAGTTCGATGATCTCTATTTCACAGGGACTGTACAATTGTTTCATGCTGTTTTACCTCCATACATTGTCCGGGTATTCTGTCAGGTATTCAGATACGTTCTTGCGGCATCGCCGTACAGTTTCAGCGCTTTCATGGTATTGCAGAGAGCGGCTTTTTCTGCGTTGCCGCCGTACTGTGCCAGAGCGGAATACACATAAGACAGAGGGGATACCACGATCTGAGCCATGACTTCATAGGAATACGATTCGCCGTTTCCATAAGTTTCTACTACCATTTGTCCGGTATGGAAGGTGAAATAGCTGTAATCCGACAGGCAGTCGGCGGAAATATTGCGGATCTCCACACAATAGGTGTTGCCCGAAACGTGCGTCAGGGTCATATTCTCTCTCAGATTCTGCTCTTCGCTGAAATAGTCTCCGATGGATTCGCTTTCAAAATACAATCTCAGGGCGGTTTCCGATTCAAGGAGCAGCGAATATCCCTTGAAGACCAGCGCATCGGGCAGGCTGTTCCGGAGGGTGAACTGATAGGCACTCACGCTTTCGGCAGTAATGGCATCCATATCGGCCTGAGCAGCCAAAGAGGAAACGTCCGCTGTGTCAGGTTTGTAGCCAAAATACACCTGTGCGTAGCTTCCGTAGGCTTCCAGTGCATTCACCAGCGCCGTCAGTTCCCCGCTGTAGCCGGTGCCTTCCTGAACAGTGTGAATGTAATCGGCAACAGCGTAGGCGCATTCATTGTTTTCCAATTCATCGTAGGTGCCGTCCGCAAGGGCAGTGTACAGGGGCTCTGCGGCGTCGTCCGCACGGAAGAAGGAGATCGTCACCTTGTCGTGGATCTGTTTAGCGGAAAGCGGGGTGCTGATCTTGTAGCCGTTTTTCTTGTCAAACGGAATATGGCTCAAAAGGGTTTTCTGCTGACCCTTCGGGGAGCTGACCAGAACATAGGCTCCTTCCTCGAAGTCATCCGGCAGTTCGCAGTAGAAGTTCAGCCCGATCTGTCCGTCCAGCGTCAGGCTGGCGCCCTTCACGGCTGTTTTGTCATAGTGGCGGCGGTCCCGCACATAGGTAGCTCCCGCAGAGATGGAGAAGGCGGCATAGTCACCGCTGCCGGAAAGGATCCTGTCGCCGGAGGCAAAGTGCCAGCCGGTGTACAGATAATTGGCATTTTCCAGCATCAGGGATTCCAGCACATAGGAGGAAGTGTTCTGGAGGTTGCCGCTGTTGAACGTGAGCGACTGCAGGTTTTCCGCTCCCCGGAACATCTCCTTGAAACTGTAGGCGTTATTGTCGTTGATTGCTCTGGTGAAGGCGGGCATTTTGAGGGTCTCCAGGGCGGTGCAGTCGGCAAAAGCACCGTACATACTGAAATAGCTGTAATTGGAGGCGGCGTTGCTCAAATCAATGGTTGTCAGGGACGAACAGCCGGAGAACATATGGTCCATGGAATAGATCCCCTGGCTTTTGATGTTTGCCAGGTTGACTGTCTGCAAAGCGGAGCAGCCTTCAAAGCAGGAACCGAAGCTTGCGTCATTTTTGGTGATCTCCGGCAGGACGATGGTCTGCAGGGAAGAGCAGCCCTCAAATGTACTGCTGAAATAATTGATCGAAGAGGCGTCGATGGTGCTCAGGTCTACGGAAGTCAAAGACGCGCAGTCTTTGAACAGTTCATACATATTGGTAAGGGTGGTGATAGCGGGAATGGTTACAGTGGTAAGGGATTCGCAGCTATCAAACATGGAAGAAATGTCCTGAAGCTGGCTGCAGTCAATGGAATTGAAATCAAAGGCCGTCATGGAAGTGCAGCCGGCGAAGAAGCTCCTCAGCGATTTCGGCTTCCAGTCAGCGGGGAAGGTGACGGCTGTCAGGTTCGGGCATTCGGCGAACATCTCGGAGTAAGAATAGGAGCTTTCCGACGGGATGGAAAAATGGGAGATGTCGATCTCGGCCACGGAGCATCCTTTGAACATGCTCTGCATAGTAGTGACATTGGCGGTGACAAACCGGCTGACATCCGGCTCCTGCACGCTGCAGCCGCAGAACATATAGGACATATCTTCCACCTGTGAGGTGTCAAAGCTGGACAGGTTGATAGCCGCAGCAGAGCAGCCGCTGAACATATTCGACATGGTCGTCACCTGAGCGGTGTCAAACCCGCTCAGGTCCAGCTCATCCACCCGGGCGTTATCAAACATATTGGACATATTTTCCACTCTGGACGTCGTAAAGCCGTCGCCGAAGGTAATGGAACAGTCAGCAAAGCCGCCGTCGCCGTCTGATGCGCCCTTTATTTCGGAGAACATCCCCGCCATATCCGTGACGCCCGAGGTGTCAAAGCTGCTCAGGTCGAGGGTGCCGTCCACGATGCAGTACTGGAACATATAGCTCATATTGGTCACGCCGCTTGTGTCGGCAGCGCCCATTTCAATCTCCAGTCCGCCGAAATAATTGTACTGAGAGAAGGCAAAGCTGAAGTCGCCGGTGAGCACCACGCCATCCTTGATCACGATTTTCCGGAGATTCGGCTCGTAATGGTAATCCGGGCTTCCCTCCATGCAGAGTTCCTTCAGTTCGGAGATCGTTTCTCCGGAATAGGTTCCGCTCTCCAGCGTCAGGGTAAACGTGGTCGGGTCATAGGAAAAGACAACGTCTGTTTTCTTGCGGAGGAAGCGTCCGCCTCCGGACAATTCGGCGTATTCCCCGTCCCCGGAGAGGATCTCTTCATTTTGGTCGTCCGCCCGGTACCATCCGGCATACTGGAACGAGCGGTTCGGCAGTTCGTAAGAGGAGGTAATATCCCAGCCGTCGCTCAGCGTCAGGTCTTCCAGCCCGGTGCAGGCGCTGAACATCCCGTAGACATCGGTTTCCCCTGCCAGCGCAAACGTACTCAGATCAAGCGTTTTCAGGGAGGAGCAGTTGGCGAACATATAACTCGTCGTCGTGACGGCTCCTGTGAGAAAGGAAGAAACGTTCAGCGTTTTCAGGGAGCAGCAGTTGTAGAACATATTGGACATATCCGTGACTTGGGAGGTGTTAAGGGCGGAAAAATCAAAATTGGTCAGGCTGGAGCAGCCGAAGAACATATGGTTCATATCCGTCACGCTGGTCGTTTGGAACCCGGTGCCGGTTATGACTTTTTCCAGATTATAATCGTACTGGAACAGCCCGGCCATGCTGGTGACGGCGGTCGTATCGGCCTGAGAAAGATTAATGGAAACAGCGTAGGTAAACTCGCTGAATAACTGGGTGCAGTTGCCCTTGAACACGACCGGTCCCTCCAGGGTGATGGACGTGACGTTATACCGTTCAATCGGGTTGTCGTTGTCGTCTGTATCAGGGATAGTGGGGTTATTATAGGTTCCCGCCCGGATGACGAGTGCACCGTTCTCGCAGGTGCAGGACACCGGATCATATTCCAGCGCTTTTGCGGTAAGGGAGAGGGAAAGGCTGTCCGCCACTTCCTGCATGGGAAGGAGCCCCGCCGTAAAGGACAGGAGCAAGGCGGCCGCCAAGACTTTTGACAAACATTTTTTGTATCGACCGGACATAAACTTTCCTCCGTTTCATTTGTACGATTCTGCCGATAAACGGCATCTGTTGCCAGTATACCATAATCACCAGAAAAAATCTACCATCAGCGCTAATTTTTCTGAATTTTCCTCATCAATTGAAAACGGCTTTCCCTGCGCCGAGGCATACCCCGTTTTTCCGGCACATATAATAGCAGAGAAAGCCGACAGGGGGGACACAGATGACAGAAGAAATGATGGAAACGGAAGTCGCCGAAGAAGAAAACCCGGCGCCGGAAAAAGAGCAGCCGTGGAGAAGCCTGCTGCTGACACTGCTGCAGCTTTGCGCCTGCGCCGTGCTGCTGGGGGCAGCGCTGGCGGTGAAACTGATTGGCGGGAGTGTGTGCGGAACCGTCAGCACCTGGTTTCACGACGTTTATCAGAACACGATCCTGATCGACCCACTGCCCACTGCGGACCTGCCCCGGTTGCCCGGCGGGGTGGAAGAAACCAGCCTGCACGCCTTTGAAGAAGGCGTTTCCGCTTTGCCGCAGGAGCAGGAAAGCCGGTGAGACTGCGCGCCGGCCCCTATACGCTGGACATCAGCTTTCCCCTGACAGCCGTCATGACAGCGGTCATCCTGCTGGACCGGTCGCTGTCGGCGGCAGCGTGCTTTTCGGCGGTGCTGCTGCATGAGAGCGGTCATTTGCTGGTGCTGCGTCTGCAGGGGACACCGGCCCGGCATTTCCGGCTGACGCTTTTTGACGTGGCTATTTTGGACAAACGCAAGCCGCTGCGCTCCCTTCCTGCGGAAGCGGCGGTGATCTATGCCGGAATAGCAGCCAATGCAGCGGGAGCAGCCCTTTCCCTTGCGGCGGAAAGGGCGGGGGGCGGAGAGTTTTTTACGCTGTGGGCAGCGGCCAACCTCTCTTTAGCGGTTTTTAACGGGCTTCCGGTGGAATCGCTGGACGGCGGACAGGGATTGGCGCTCCTGCTGAGTCATTGGCTCGGCCCGGCCAAGGCGTTCCGGCTGATGGGACCCATCTCCTTCTGCGTGCTGCTCCCCACGGCTACCGTCGGATTTTATCTCCTGCTGCAAACAAAATATAACTTTTCTCTCCTCCTGACCGCTGTCTACCTGATGGCCCTGCTGGTGCTGAGAAGGAAACACGAAATCAATTTGCAGGAGTGAGGAATGAGGAGTTGGAATAGAGGTGCAAGGTTCTTCTTCTGGTTCTGGTTTTTGTTTGTTGGAGGCATCCTTTTCCTTCTGTCTTTACCATAGTGAAGGGCGAGAGGCTTCAGAGTTGGTTTACTGTCCTGCCCGGAGTGTTGTCGTGAAGGAAAGGCATTCTCCCACGGGAAGCGCCGCTGGGGGAGGCCCATAAGATTGTTTCACTGGTAGAAAAGTACTTTACTTTTGAAGAAAAATATGGTATTATTAACAGGAAGAATACGGTTTTCGGAATGTACGGAAATCGGATCTATCTTTTGAAAACGGAGGAATACACATGAAAAAGTTTGTCTGTTCTGTTTGCGGATATGTTTACGAAGGGGAGGCGGCTCCCGAGCAGTGCCCGGTTTGCAAGGCGCCTGCTTCTAAGTTTACCGAGCTGAAAGATACCGGCAGCTTCGCTACCGTGCATCAGGTGGGCGTGGCCAAAGGGGTCGACCCGGAGATTTATGCCGAGCTGGTGGCGAACTTCAACGGCGAATGCAGCGAAGTGGGTATGTACTTAGCGATGGCTCGTCAGGCTGACAGAGAAGGCTATCCGGAAATTGCCGCTGCCTTCACCAAATATGCGTTTGAAGAAGCCGAGCACGCCGCCAAGTTCGCCGAGCTGCTCGGAGAAGTGCTCACCGAAAGCACCAAAAAGAACCTGCAGATGCGGGTAGAAGCCGAAACCGGTGCCTGTGCCGGAAAGTTTGCGCTGGCCAAAAAAGCCAAGCAGCAGGACCTGGACGCCATTCACGACACTGTTCACGAAATGGCCAAGGATGAAGCCCGCCACGGAGCAGGCTTTGCGGGACTTTTGAAAAGATATTTCGGCGAATGATCTTCGCTTTTTTCTGCCGGCTCCCCTTTTTCGGAAGGGGAGCTTTTTTCTCGTAAAAAATCAACGAAAATCAAAAAAATCTATTGAAAAAATTTGGCAATAGTGATATTATGGTAGTAGCGATATTGTATGTTGCAGTGTTTTCCCCCAAAATATATGAAATCTGGAGGCAGCTATGAGAAATATTCTTTTTGTGGCATCGGAATGTTATCCTTTTGTCAAAACCGGCGGCCTGGCCGATGTGGTCGGAGCTTTGCCCAAAATGATCAACCGGAATGAATTTGACGTGCGTGTTGTGGTCCCGAAGTATATGTGCATTCCCTGGGAATATCGCCAGCACTTCCAGTATGTGACCAGCTTCTACATGGATTTGGGACATATCCGGGAGCATAAATATGTCGGCATCATGATGTATGAGCATGAGGGCATCAAGTATTATTTTGTCGATAACGAAGGCTATTTCGGCGGCGACAGCCCCTATGGGGATATGAAATGGGATATCGAAAAGTTCACCTATTTCAGCAAGGCGGCGCTGGCGATCCTTCCCGTCATCGGCTTCAAGCCCGACATTATCCACTGCCACGACTGGCAGGCGGCGCTGGTGCCGGTGTTCTTGAGGACCCTTTTCAAAGATAACGGGTTCTTCTGGGGCATCAAGACCATTATGACGATCCATAACCTGAAGTTCCAGGGCATCTGGGACCTGAAGTTCTTCCGGCAGATCACCGCTTTCCCGGAATATGTCTTCACCCCGCAGAACATGGAATATTTCAAGGACGGCAATATGCTCAAAGCGGGCATTGTCTTTTCCGATTACGTCACCACCGTCAGCGATACCTACGCCGGCGAAATTCAGATGCCCTATTACGGCGAAGGGCTGGACGGACTGATGCGGCATAAAAACTATGCGCTGTGCGGCATTGTCAACGGCATTGACTACAACGTCTACAATCCGGAACACGATATTCAGATCTACGAGCATTACACCGCCGAGACCCTTCCGGAGAAGAAAGTGCTCAACAAGCGCGGCCTTCAGCAGGAGCTGGGCCTTCCGGTGGATGACAATAAGTTCATGATCGGCATTATCTCCCGCCTGACCGACCAGAAGGGGCTGGATCTGGTCAACTTCGCCATTGAGCGCATTACCGATGAGCACACGCAGTTTGTGGTCATCGGCACCGGCGACAGCCAGTATGAAAACACCTTCAAATATTACCAGTACAAATATCCGGAAAGAGTGTCCGCCAATATCTATTATTCCGACAACCGGGCGCATAAGCTCTATGCGGCGGCAGATGCGATGCTCATGCCCTCCCGCTTTGAGCCCTGCGGCCTGACGCAGCTCATCGCCCTGCGCTACGGCACTGTCCCGATCGTGCGGGAAACCGGCGGCCTGCGGGATACCGTGCAGCCCTACAACTGGTACGACAACACCGGAACCGGCTTCTCCTTTGCCAATTACAATGCGGATGAAATGATGTCCGCCATCAATTACGCCAAGACGGTTTACTTTACCCAGCGGGATCGCTGGTATGAGATCGCTCAGCGGGGCATGAGAATGGATTATTCCTGGGCCCGTTCCGCCCGCCGCTATGAGGAGCTGTACTATAACCTCACCAACTGGGGCTGATGCCCTCTGAGAAGCAAGTAGTCCATTCTGAAGAAACGGCAAGTATTGAAAAAGAAGTATTTCCTTCCCGAACCAAAAGATTGGGCGGAAAGCTATGGTGTCCAATATGTGGATGTTTGAATGATAACAATGCCGCCAATGGTAGCGGATGCCATTTCCAACTGATATCATAGTAAATCATTCCCCCGGCACGGTTCTTCCTTTTCAAAGACCGTGCCGGGGGATTTTTTATGGAATATAGCGGGGCGGGGAGATCAGTCGGTGTAATCTCTCCATTCGCCCTTGGAGTAGTGGTATTTGGTTTTTTCCACGCCGGTGCCGTGTTTGGGCGGGACAGAGGTGTCGATCTTGTAGATCTTGCCGGAGAAGGTGTAATCGTCATACACCAGGTTATCGGTCTGGTAGGCGGTCACGCCCTCGGCGACTTCGCTGTCGAGAATGCCGTTGCTGAAAATGATCACCTTGGAATAGATCGGGGAGACCACCCGGTAAATATCCGTTCCTTCGATCTGCTCCATCTGGAAGCCGGGCCAATCGGCCATGTACACCTGCTCGGTGACTTTATTTCTGGGAACCTCTTCCGTCGTCGGCCACCAATAAGCATATACCTTCTCCCATTTGGTTTCGCTGTTGTCAAAGAAGACGTAGTTTTTGATGTAATCCGGCCGGGTGTCGGGCTCGTGGGACTCTTCTTCGCTGGTTTTCTTGATCAGCTCCAGGTTTTCCGGCGGGGTCCTGTCTTCGTAGGTGATCTTTTCACCGAAGGGAAGCCCGGCCACCTTCTGATAGAACACCGCTTCCAAAAACTCCGGGTAGATATTGCTCCAATGTTCGGGATCGTGGCGGCCCTCTTCCAGTTTGCTGAAGATGAGCTTATCCTTTGGATAACCGGCGTCGATCAGGTCATTATACGTCGGCTCAGCGCAATAGCCGGTGTCGTTTCCGTAGCTGCCGGAGTAAAAATACAGCAGTGCACTCTCATCGCCGAAGGTTTTGGAGGCAAAATAGGTTTTCCATTCTTCCTCATCATAGACCCATGTGGAGGGCGACAGCACCCCGGCAGTGCCGATCTTGTCGGGGTGTTCCATCGCAAGATACAGGGTTCCCATGCCGGCGATGGAGCTTCCCGCCAAAGCAGTGTGCTGAGCGTCTTTGTAGACGTTGTATTTCTCCTGCACATAGGGCATGAGGGTATTGCACAGGAAATCCGCAAACAGATCCGCTTTCGGGTACTTGGTGTTGTGGGGCAGAACGGATTCGCTGAGTTTGGGGGTCAGCTCGCTGTCCCGGTCCATCATGGTATTGATGCACACAAGGATCGCCTTGTTGTCCGTGGCGTTCATGAGAGCATTAGCGTGCTGCGCCACATTCCAGGAGCGCAGTTCCGTGGTGAACTCAAATTCAGTCGTCAGAACGGTCTGGCCGTCGAGCATATAAATGGTGGAATAGGGAACGGAACTGTCTTTGTCGTAATCGTCGGGCGTCCAGATGTACACGTCCTGCTGGTGCCCGTTGAATTCAAACGATTCGGTGGTGAACTTCAGCTCAAAATCCTTTTCGGCGCTCGGAACACAGGGGAGCAGTTCTCCGGCGTCCAGTTTCCATCCGCTGATGCACACGTTGAAAGCAACGTCTTTGGTGGTGTCTTCCCCGTTGGAAACATGGACTAAGTTATATTTATCCGGATCCATCGCACAGGAAAACAGGAAATAACCCTCGCCTTCTCCTGTTTTTTCCATGCTGACGTCTTCGCTCTGACCGCTGGAACTGTTGACGAAGGTGGCCTTCATAGAAGCGCTTTTGCCTAAATCCTTGATGACAAGGGTTTTGGAAAGAGTTTCTGCGGGGGTGCTCGGTTCGCTGGTCGTGGAGGAGACATCGGAAGCCTCTGCAAAGCTTTGGTCGGCGGGTTTGCTTTGTTCTGCGGTGGAGGCGGGGGCGGAGCTTGCGGGTGTGGTGCTGGTCTGAGAACAGCCGGACGCCATCGAAAGGCACAGCCCGGCCGACAAAAGCAGCGCCAGCCATTGTTTGTGTTTCATACGGATTCTCCTTTACAATGTGATAGGGGGGCTCTTGTATTCACTATACAATGATTTTTTTCATTCGTCAATTATTATTGTAGTTTCTGACAAAACTTTCACGAAGTGATTATCTATTGAAATGAAAATTAGAAGGAAGGGAAGCTCCGTACCCCAAGGACACTCCCGTTGGGCGCTTCTGCCTTCGGCAGAGGTCTCCACCGGAGACCCGCACCTCTGGACTCTGCCACCCTTTAAAAAGGGTGGACGGAAACTTTGCTTTCCTTTGCAAGACTTTTAGCGTCTTCATCAAGCTCAAGCCCCGGAAGGGGGGTCTGGGGGCACTCCCCCAGACCCGGGTCCAGCGTCACGCTGGCGGTTGGTTGATTTTTGGGGGGAGATAGTGTATAATGGAGGATACCAACGAAAAAAGGAGAACTGCACTATGGAATTGATCACACAGAAAGTCAAGGGGACAGAAGATATTCTTCCGGCAGATAGTTATAAATGGCAGTTTGTGGAAGAAGTCATGCGCTCGCAGGCGGCGTTTTACGGCTTCCGGGAGATCCGCACCCCGGTGATGGAGCATACCGAACTGTTTAACCGCTCTGTCGGCGATACGACCGATATTGTTCAGAAGGAAATGTATACTTTTACCACTAAAGGCGGCGACTCCGTGACCCTTCGCCCGGAAGGGACAGCCGGGGCAGCCCGGGCGGTGCTGGAAAACGGCGTCTATAACGAAGGCTACCCGCTGAAGGTGTATTATATCACTTCCTGTTACCGCTATGAAAAAAACCAGAAGGGCCGCCAGCGGGAGTTTCACCAGTTCGGCATGGAAGTGTACGGAGCGCCGTCCTTTTATGCGGATGCGGAAGTCATCTGCGCCGCCCATTCCATCTTTGAGCGGCTGGGCCTGCAGGGGATCCGGCTGGAGCTGAACTCCATCGGCTGTCCGGACTGCCGGGCACAGTATCAGCAGGCGCTGCGGGAATATTTCACTGCCCACAAAGACGCCCTTTGCCCTACCTGCCTTTCCCGGCTGGAGCGCAATCCCATGCGGATCTTGGACTGCAAAAGCCCCATCTGCTCCGACATCGCCGCCAGAGCGCCCCGGGTGCTTGACTATATCTGCCCGGCCTGTCAGGAGCATTTTGACGGGGTGAAAAGCTGCCTCGATGCGGCCGGGGTGGAATACACCGTCAATCCCACGATCGTGCGGGGACTGGATTATTACACCCGCACGGTGTTTGAGTTTATTTCCGACAGCGTGGGCGCACAGGGGACGGTTTGCGGAGGCGGCCGCTATGACGGACTGATGGAAGAGCTCGGCGGCAGCCCCACGCCTTCTCTCGGGTTCGGCATGGGCATGGAACGTCTGCTGATGGCGATGGAAGCGCAGGGGATCGAGATCGACGCCCCCGACGGCTGCGACCTGTATATTGTAGGACTCAGCGATCAGGCTCGGGTGAAGGCGTTCCAACTGGTGCAGGAAGTGCGCCGGTCTTCCCTGACGGCTGAATGCGACATTGTCGGACGGAAATTAAAGCCGCAGATGAAGTACGCCAATAAAATCAAAGCCCGCTTCTGCATGGTGCTCGGAGATGACGATTTAGCGGCAGACAAGGCGCAGGTGAAAAACATGGTCACCGGCGATTCGGTGACGGTGCCGCTTGGGGAAGGATTTTTGGATGCGTTTTTCGGTCTGCACGTCGATTCGGTCATGAGCGAAACGGCAAAGCAGTTTGGAGAACCCTGAATACAATAAAGAAATAAGAAGGTGCTGTTATGGCAGAGTTTTTTACCGGCATGAAGCGTACCCATTACTGCGGGGAACTTCGTGCACAACAGATCGGACAGGAAATAACGGTTTGCGGCTGGACGCAGCGGCAGCGGGATTTGGGACAATTGATTTTTATCGACCTGCGGGACCGCACCGGCCTTTTGCAGCTTGCTTTTGACGACCATACCGAAAAATCTGTGTTTGAAAAAGCGGCCTCTGTCCGTTCGGAATATGTGCTGGCGGCCACCGGCGTACTGCGGGAGCGCAGCAGCAAAAACGCCGAGCTTCCCACCGGAGACGTGGAATTGGAAGTGCGGGAACTGAGAATTTTAGGGGAATCGGAAACACCTCCCTTTGAGATCGTGGACGACTGCAAAACCGCTGAACTGACAAGGCTGAAATACCGCTATCTGGACCTGCGCCGTCCGGCGCTGCAGCGCAGCCTGATGGTCCGTCATCGGGTGGCGAAGGTGACGAGGGATTATTTTGACGAGCAGGGCTTTCTGGAGATAGAAACGCCGATGCTCATTAAATCCACCCCGGAAGGGGCACGGGATTTTCTGGTTCCTTCCCGGATCCATAAAGGCTCGTTCTATGCCCTCCCGCAGTCGCCGCAGATGTATAAACAATTGTGTATGGTAGCCGGTTTTGACCGCTATATGCAGATTGCCCGCTGCTTCCGGGATGAGGACCTCCGGGCGGACCGCCAGCCGGAATTTACGCAGATCGACCTGGAAATGTCCTTTGTGGATATGGATGATGTGCTGGAGATTGGAGAAGGCTATATCCGCCGGGTGTTCAAAGACGTGCTCGGCGTGGATATTCCCACGCCCTTCCCCCGGCTGACCTATAATGAAGTGATGGAGCGCTTCGGCTCCGATAAGCCGGACCTGCGGTACGGCATGGAATTGTTTGACCTGACCGACGGCCTGAAAAACTGCGGATTTTCTGTGTTCCGTTCGGCCATTGAAGGCGGCGGTTCGGTGCGGGGCATTACCGCCAAGGGCGCTGTGAAAACCTACACCCGCAAAGAACTGGATAAGCTCACTGAATTTGTCCGGGGCATTGGCGCCAAGGGTCTGGCCTGGATCCGCCTGACAGACGAAGGGATCGCCTCCAGCTTTGCCAAATTCCTTTCGGAAGAGGAAATGCAGGGGATCCTGCGCACCTCTGGAGCGGAAACCGGCGACGTGGTGCTGGTGATTGCCGATGCGGACAACAGCACCGTTCTCTCCACGCTGGGCGCTTTGCGCTGCAGGGCGGCGGAGCGGCTGGGGCTGATCAGTGACCGCTACTGTTTCCTGTGGGTCGTCAAATTCCCCTTCTTTGAATACGATAAGGAAAATGGCCAGTGGATCGCCATGCACCACCCCTTCACCTCTCCGACCGATGACTGTCTGGATAAACTGGACGGGAACAAAGGGGAGGTGTACGCCAAAGCCTATGATATGGTGCTCAACGGCGTGGAACTGTCGAGCGGGTCCATTCGTATCACGAACCCGGACCTGCAAAAGAAGATGTTTGAAATGCTGGGCCTGTCCGATGAGGAAGCCTACGAAAAGTTCGGATTCCTCACCGATGCCTTCCGCTACGGTGCACCGCCTCACGGAGGCATGGGCATTGGACTGGACCGTCTGGTCATGCAGATGCTCGGCGCCCCCACCCTGCGGGACGTGGTTGCTTTCCCGAAAGTGCAGAACGCCAGCGAACCCATGACCAGCGCTCCTGCCGGCGTGGATCCGCTTCAGTTGGAAGAATTGGGAATTGCCGTTGTTCCGGCGCAGGAATAATATCTATACTATCGTTTTAGCCCCCTTCCTTCGGAGCGTTCCGGGGAAGGGGGCTTTTGTTATCGGAAAAGGGGGGAGCAGAGAGCGGGGGAGGAGTTCCCGATAAGCGGAACGTGGGAATATAAACCATCTCAGACAGCCCTTCGCCAAAGACCGGCGACAAGTGTTTCGCAGACGGCGGCGGCCGCAGCAGACATAAGAAAAGCTCTGCCCGCAAGGACAGAGCTTTTTTTCAGGAATAGCCACGCAGGAAGGTGATGCGGGCATAGCCGTTGCCCAAACGCCCGGTCACGGTGCTGCCGTCCGGGCCGGTCATTTCCGAAGCTCCGTCGATCATCACCGTATCGGTAAAGACCTTTCCGGAATAATGGTTCGGAGAGCCGGTATGGATGATGTTCGATTTGGTGGAAGCAGCGCTGATGGCGTCGCAGCCCTCATGTCCGGAAATGAAGGACGAGCCGCCGTCGCCGCCGCAGTCTACGCAGCCGGAATAGGGCTGCGGCTGTTCGACCGTGGTAGCGCCGTAATAGCCGCCGCCTCCTCCTCCGACGATATAATTATGTTTGGTTTGACTGAAGGTTTGTCCAAGGCCGAATTGATAGCCGGATGTCTGGGAGCCGGGCTGTGAAAAGCTCTGCACGGTCGGCGTGCTGCTGTTCGTGGTGCCGACATAGCCCTTTAACCCGGTCAATCCGCCGCCGCCTCCGCCAAAAGAGTTTTTGTAATCACCGCCGCCTCCTCCGGCCGCCACCATAATGCGGGACTTCAGGGACGCAAACCCGCCCCATCCGTTTGCCGCAGTGGATTTTTGCAGCCGGAAATCGGTGGCTCCGCCGCCGCCTGCGCCGGATTCGTTATCGCTGTGGTCCCAGTCGGAGCCGCCTCCGCCGTTCCAGCCGCCGCCGACAGCGGTTCTATACGCTCCGTCTTCTCCCTGAGAGCCAACGTAGATATAGAGAATAGCTCCTTCGTTCAGGTAAATGGTTCCCTTCGTATATCCTCCGGGGCCACGATTGTCATACAAGGACCCATCTCCAAGCCCTTTTCCTCCCGAAGCGCCCCAGGCTTCCAACACATAGGTGCCGCTTTCGGGAACGGTATAGGTCTGGACCGAGCCGGTATAGCCGAAGTCGTTGACTTTCGGGGTGTTCAGTAGGGTCACTTTCGCAAAGCCGTCCCCGGTGTGCCCGGTTTCGGTGCTGCCGTCGGGCGCTTTGAAAGACTGGTTGCCGCCGATGGTGTCATAGCCGTATTCCGACAGCAGTTCAGCGCTGTTGCAGTGGCCGGATCCACCGCCGCCGCTGCCGCCGTCCGAATAGCCCAAGGAGCCGCCATACCAGCCGCCGCCGCCGCCGGACCCTCTGCCTTCATTGTAAGCGTTTCCGCCTTGCCCGAAGGAACCGTGAGAAACCGTGTTTCCGCCGCCGGCCTCCTGTGTGCCGCCCTGACCGATCCCGGCCGCCGTAGGTCCAATTCCGTTTCCGCCGATCAGACCGCCGCCATAGCCGCCGGGGTCAATTCCCTGTGAGATCCAGGAAACCGTGCCGCCGCCTCCTCCTCCGGCGACTAACAGGACTTCATCCTGAGCGGAAGCGTATTCCGACAGCACTCCGGTGGCTTCCAGCGCAAGCGCAAAATGCGTGGCGCCTCCGCCGGGAGAGAACGTGGAGGTCGTATTGTTTCCGGTTCCGCCGGAACCGCCGCCGTTAAAGCCGCCCGGCTGATTCAGGACGTTGCGCTGTGCGCTGAGAGAACCCTCTCCGCCAACTGCCAGATAAATCGTTTGTCCGGCCATCAGGTGGACGGTGCCGAAGGAATAGCCTCCTTTGCCGCCTTCTGCTACAATGGCTGTGTTCTCCGGGCAGATGGATGTTCCTCCCTGCGCTCCCCAGCCTTCGAGCTTATAGTCGCCTGTTACGGGAGCGGTAAAGGACTGGATCTCGCCCTTGTAGGAGTAACCGATTGGTTCTCTGATGGGCAGCAGGGTAATGCGGGCATAGCCGTCCCCGCGGTTGCCGATCATTTGAGTGTCTTCGCTGTTGATGCCGACGATCTTGCCGTTATCCAGCAAAGCGCCGGGATAGGTGGGAATATTGGTCGGGGTAACTACCGTGCCGTCCGGAGTGGTGTAGTCGATGACCGTTCCGGAGATGTTCTGACCGCCGATCAGGTCCGGATGGCCGATATACCCGGAGCCGCCGGTTCGGCTGATGCTGTAATACGGTCCGCAAAGGCCGCCGTACCAGCCTCCTCCGCCTCCACCGTCACCATCTTCACCGTTATCACCGCCTCTTCCGAACGGAGTCGTTGTGCTGTGATAGGTGATAGCCTCCTGACCGGACCCGGGAATGATCTCGGAACGTCTTTCCACTACGGAGGTATAGATTTGAGAGCCGTCCTGAGAGATCTCTCCGCCGCCGGCCCCGCCTAAGTTCCAATGCAGGTAGGTGCTGTTATAGCCAAAGTACATCGAAGAACCGCCGCCGCCTGCAACCATCAAAACGGCATTTTTTTGCCCGCTGTAGTCCTTCAGTTCGCCGCCGCCTCCGCTGGAGAGGGCATAGCTGAAGTGGGTGGCGCCTCCGCCTCCGCCATACCAGTTGTAATAGGTCGGACTGATGCCACAATGCGACTGGCCGCCGCCGTTAAAGCCTCCGGCAGCTGTCTGTGTGGTAGAAACTTCTGTGTTTTGCACCGATTCTCCCATTCCGCCGACTGCGTAATAGATGGTTTCTCCGGCTGTCAGATACACCAGCCCGCTGGAATAGCCGCCTCGTCCGCCTTCTGTGACTTCGAGGTTATCCAGATTATGCATGACAGCATCGGAATACGGTTCAGAGAAGGTATCTTTGATTTTTCTGGCGCCGCCTCCGGCCCCGCCCCAGGCTTCGAGCTTGTAATACCCGTCAACAGGAGCTGTAAAAGAGTTGACCGTTCCGCTGTAGGAGAGGTTAAAGGTGTTG
>CACYCG010000176.1 GCA_902772855.1 uncultured Ruminococcus sp. | reverse complement strand
TGGAAATCTCCTCGCGAGGTAATCAATCACTTTTTAGAAACCGGCGAAATTGATGCTATTTAAAAAATGTGTAACACATCATTGACAAACCAACAAACTTTCCGAAAAATCCGAAACCGCCCCCAGCCGGCAAAACGGCGCCTTATTCCTTATTGTTCAGCAGATTCCGGCAGGTCAGGAAGATGATGACCGAAATGAGCAGATTCCACAAAAAGATGGGCATTCCGAGCAGGGTGGTGGCCACGGCTCCGAAGGTGCCCGCCAGCCCGCTGAGCACCACCAGCCCGATGACAATGCCGGGAAGCAGCGCTAAAATGATCACCGACATATAAAACGTAATGAAGATACCGCCGGAGCTTTCCAGCCCGACAATGCGCTGAGCAAGAATGTTGGCGGCTATATACACACTTCCGAAGCTGGCATACACTAACACGGAGGTTTCAATGTCACAGAACACCCCTCCAACGTAAATCGACAGCAGCCCGAAGGTGATGATGGCGTCTGTCAGGGGCTTGATCAGCCCGGTGGCCGCCGCCATCAGGAGCTTGCGCTCGGCCCGCTCCGGGATGAGGTAAATATAGGGCTTGGTCAGTTCCTTGACCCAGTCGCCGGATGCGCTGAAGAAAAACTGCACATACACGCACAGCGTTGTCACGGACAGATAGATAATGGTAGGCATGACGTTCGGCATAGCCAATTTCATGCCGATGGCGGTGACAAAGGCAACAAACAGAAGCACAACCGTATTGATGTTGAAAAACAGCAGGCGGGAGCGCCGGTGTCCTTCGTGGAGATGCTTGAAAAATATGACCGTTCCTCCCCTGCCTCTTCCGATCCCCAGACGGCGCAGGCGGACAGGGCGGTTGCCCATCATGACTTTGTCCGACATCTTCCCTTCCCGGATAGATTCCCGAAATTCATGATAGTTCTCTGCCGAGGAAAGCACGTCCTCGAAAAAATCCACGTCTGACAAAAACAGCGTAGCCATCGCTGAAAAGCCGAGCAGCATCAGCAGAAGGCCATACACCAGCCCCCGGACGCTGTCGGCTGTCAGAAAGGCATATAAAAAGCCGTGCATCCAGCCGATGAGCGGCACCCACTCCAGAAACGGCAGGGAAACGGATTCAAACAGGCTTTCTGCTGTGATCCCGCTGCGGAAAAAATGTACGATGACCAGCAGCAGCGGGACAAAGGCCATGCCATAAATAAAATAGCGCAGCACCGCCGCCCGCTTGGGGTGGCCGCTGGTTAGGCAGAACAGCATCAGCGTGGTAAACTGCACGAAAATGAGCATCAGCACAATGCCGATGATCAGCATGAGCGTTTCCCCGATGGTGATGTGGAACATATTAACCAACATTCCGCCGTAGGCAGAAAAGGTGACCACCAGCATGAGCATGGAGGCCAGACGTCTGCCAATGCCGTACATCAGCACCGTTTTTTCTGAAACCGGCGCAATAAACATATGGTTGACGTCGCTCAGGGTAAAAAAGCTGGTTCCTTCGCTGAGTCCCTTCAGTAAAATGGGAACGCTGATGAAATACAGCACCACCATATACGCCCCGCTGAGCAGCCGCCCTCCGCTGACTTCAATCACCCGATCCAAAAAGCTGCTGCCGTCTGAAGCGGCAGTGAATCCCATGACCGCTCCATAGATCATGCTCAAAATAATAAAGCCGTACAAAATGCATTTGAGCGGATGGCGAAGGGTATCCAATATAGAGTTTTTCACCGTTTTCTGCATGAGATAGAAAATAGCATTCACGATGTGCCCTCCTCCGATACCTCTCCTTCGGTGATGGAAAAAAACAACTCCTGCAGGTTTTCGCCGGTCGCTTCCACCTGCTTTCGGGTCCGCTCAGCTTCAATGCGGCCGTTCATCATGATGAAAACCTTATCCCACAAGTCCTCCACGCTTTCCAGCATATGAGTGGAAATGACAATGGTAGTCCCCTGCGCCTTCATTTCATTGAGGATGGCTTTCAGTTCCTTGATGGCGTGGGGGTCCAGGCCGACCAGCGGTTCGTCAAACAAGACCACCTTCGGATGGATCAGCAGCGCACAGCAAATGCTGATCTTCTGCTGCATTCCTTTGGATAGTTCCTTCCCCAGCCGGTTGGCCTTATCCGTCAGTTCAAAACGGCGCATCAGCTCCTTGGCATCCTCTTCCCAATGCTCCAGACCATAGGCACGGGCAATAAATTCCATATGTTCCCCCACCGTCAGCAGATCATACGGGGCAGGTATTTCCGGAACGTACCCGAGCCGGCGTTTGGCGTCAATGGTTTTATTCCGAAAACCGCAGATCTCGATTTCTCCTTCAAACCGCAGCAGGCCGGCGATACATTTGATGGCAGTTGATTTTCCGGCACCGTTCGGGCCGGCTAAAACAGCCGTTTCCCCATCTGCCACAGAAAAGCTCAGGTTTTCATTGGCCACGAAACGGTGGTACTTCTTTGTTAAATGAGAAACAGTCAGCATTTCTTCACCTCATCAATCGAAAAAGTCCTTATTCAAATGTCAATTTTCGACATTTACGGTGTAAACCTTTATAGTCTATTAATTAAAGCAACAGAATGGGCAGAAATTCCTTCTTTTCTGCCTGTAAATCCCAAGCCTTCCTCTGTGGTGGCTTTTACATTTACACATTCCAGATCGATCTCCATCGCCGAAGCCAGCCGCTTGCACATCTGTGGGATGTACGGACGAAGCCGGGGAGCCTGCGCCACTACGGTGACGTCCACATTGGAGATGAAAAAACCGTTCTCCCGCAGGAGAGAAACCACTTCCTTCAGAAGCTGAAGGCTGTCGGCCCCAAGGTAGCGGTCGTCGGTGTCCGGAAAATGAAGGCCAATGTCCCCCAGACCGGCCGCTCCGAGCAGCGCATCCATAACCGCATGGGTCAGCACGTCGGCATCGGAATGCCCGGCAAGGCCCAGGTCATAGGGAATCTCCACGCCGCCGAGAATGAGTTTCCGCTGCGGTGCAAAACGATGGACATCATAGCCATGCCCCACTCGAAACGTCATCATGCTGTTCCTTCCTTTCTTCCACCCATTCGGCGATATAGTCCGCCAGCAGGCGCTGGCCTTTTTCGTTCAGATGAATACCGTCCCGGCAGAGGCAGCTATCGTAATCCCGGATAGTCAGGAAGCGGCTGCGGACATCAATGAGCGGGACCTGATATTCAAGGGCGATCATGTCCAGACAATGGGAATAGTTTTCCTGCTGACGATAGATGATCTCTTTTTCCACCAGCCAATGCAGCACCTGCTCGGGAACCACATCTTCCGGCTGTGTCAGCCAGTCAAAATAGCGGGAAGCGTTGATGGGGGCCAGATTCAGGAGAACCGGGCAGACCCCCTTTTCCCTCGCCGCCTGCACCATGCGGCAGACAGAGCGATAAAACTCCGGCCGGGGGGTGTGCGGGTCATGCTCCTGCAGGTACTCTGCCGAAACCTTTCTCCAATCAAAATCGCAGTCGTTTCCTCCGAATTCGATGACCACATAATCGGGAAGCTCATCGTTTTCCAGACAGCGATTCAGCAGTTTTTCTCCCTTGGGCGCAATGCAGCCGAAAACGGAACGGTTTTTGATGTCCGCCTGTTCCCAGCGAGCAGACAGCAGCGCCGCAGCGCAGGTTTCCAGCGGGCGGTATTTTCCGGCCGCTTCGTCAAATATGATCCCTTTTGCGATGGAATCACCAAAAATAATGATCTTCTTTCCGGACAGGTTCATGTTCTTCCCTCCGATTTTTTACCAGAATAGAGCCTTTTCTCCTCTGTAACAATAGCACATCTCCCCCTCCCTGTCAACCAGCGGCACCAGCGCCAGCGTGACGCTGGACCCGAGTCTGGGGGAGTGCCCCCAGACCCCCCTTCCGGGGCTTGCACCTGATGAATAGAAAGCGGCAAAGTTTTTGCAAAGGAAAGCAAAGTTTC
>CACYCG010000175.1 GCA_902772855.1 uncultured Ruminococcus sp. | reverse complement strand
GACACGGGAGCGCTATTACCTGATCAGCCGCAGCGATGAGCCGGATTATAGACCAAACCGGGAGGACCGGCAGTTTGCTGCCATGATCGGCAGGCTGAAGGGAAATGCACCGGCTGAACTGGAAAAACGTTATGTCCGGGAACCGGATATTCCGAAACCGGGCCGCCCGTTCCCGGCCGGTTATCCGTATAAGGACGAGTTCGAATATCTCAGTTCGGACGATGATTAACAGTTCCGTGCTTTTCATCGGCCGGATCGTTCTTCAGGATCAAGAGGTAAAAAATGAGGCAGAAAAAACAAATGCCTTTTATTTCTCCCATGTATAAAAACAAATTTCTTTCAGACAAACCGGAATTTGTCATAGGGGATTGGCAATAGGCATTAGGATATAGGGAATAGTGAGACTTATTTCCCTGAAGCGCAACAACCATAATTGTTTTTCACTATTGCCTATTGCCTATTTCCTGTTGCCTATTCCTGAAAATACCGATTTGTGCTGATCTAAACAAACGTGCATTTAGAGAATCTCCTCGAAAAACAATCTGTTCTCACCGGCATATCGCTCAGCGGCAGTACCCTTCATTCCACGGATGGAAAATTTCTTGATCCTGTGACAACCCTCAAAGAAAAGCGGATTTTGGAAATAAAAACCGAAGGCGTGATGACCGATCTCCGTGACGGAAGGCGGGATCGTGACCTTGCGGAGATGTTTGCAATTTAGAAAAGCATTCGCCTCAATTCGCCTGACACCGCTGCCGATCATCAGGCTATTCAGACTTTTGCATTCATTAAAAGCATCTTTCCCGATCTCTTCAACACTGTCCGGAATGACAGCAGCTGTCAATACGGTGTTCCTCCTAAAGGCTTCATCCCCGATTCTTCTGACACTTCCGGAAATGCTGATGGCGGAAAGAGGGCAAAAAGCAAAAGCTCTGTTTTCGATGTCCGTTACACCTTCCGGAATATAGACGGTTTGTACATCAGACCCCGCGAACGCATCTTTCCCGATGACTGTAATTCCGTCTGGAATGACCACGTTCCTCCGGATCCCATGATACTTTACGAATATGTTCTTTAATATTTCAAAGTCTTCCGGCAAGGGGGGCACAGGACCTGACAGGAATTGAATACCGTGTTTGCCCGCAAAACGCGCTGCGGCAGATCGGGGACTGCCGTAAATTGTTTTGACATGATAGAAATAACCGAAGGCATGCTCGGCGATATCCGTGACACTTGCGGGAATGGCGGCGTCCCGGAGATGGGAACAACCTTCAAAGGCCTGTTCGCCGATGGTTTTCAGTGTTGACGGCATGATGATCTGCCGCAGGTATTCGCAGTCCTTGAAAGCATAGGGAGCGATCTGTCTAACGCCGTCAGGGATCTCAAACCGCTCTTCGCGCCGGGCCTGCGGATAGCGCAACAGTGTTGTCATCGTTTTATAATATAATACGCCATCACAGGAAGTAAAGAATGGATTATCCGGATCAACGGTTATGCTTTCAAGCTGTTCACATTTTTCAAAAGCCCGGGGACCGAGTGACCGGACAGATGCAGACACGCAAAGGGTTTCCAGCCAATTTTTTCTGAGCATACCGTCTTCTATGTCAAAAACAAAATCCTCTGTTTCGTAATCCATATTATTTCTCTCTTGACCGGATCGTTTTGCAGCTGTCCCGACAACTCCCGATTTGTCGGATGGATTTCTTTATTATACCAATTCACACATCAATATTCTAATGCAGCACACCACGGCGATGTTTTTTGCCTTTTTCACAAATAAATACGCCGATCCGGCTTGATCGCAGTGTGTCCATACCGCAAACCGGGACCGGATCTCATGATCCGCAGATGTTATTCGGTGATAATATTCCCGTCACTGTCCGCCAGGCCAAAAGTTCCTTCAAGGGTTATATCAAGCGGCGCGGCGTTTGAAAAATCAAGCTGTCCGGTATATTTTGCTGCTTCCGTATAGGATCCGGTAATATGCCAGTTCCTGTCATAACTGTCGATCAGCGCCTGCATCTCTTCATTTTCGGATGAAACCACGACTGAAACACCCTCATTGTAAGAGAGGATATTGTTTTCCTCATCCTGAACCGGTCCGGAAACATATCCGGTAATATGGACCGAAACAGCCGATCCGTAGAGATGCTCATGCTTTTTTTCAGGCTTATACTCCGTTGTAACGTGAAATATATCCGGGACGATCTCGTATTTTGGAAAGTCATCAGCAGCCGTCCGGAATGCGTTTTCGGCATCTTCTGTGCGAAGGATCACGGCCTCATACCAATAAAAGCCTTCTGCCAGCTCCTGTTCGCTCTGATGCTTCGGTGCCTCCTGAAAGCCTGCCAGAAAACAGCACACAGCAGAACCGGTCAATATTGCAGCAAGAAAACGGAAGAAAAATGTTCTTTTCATTTCAGCAGTCTCCTTTTGTCGTACAAATCAGATTATACAGCATCCCGCTCTGATTTTTCTGCAGCAATGGATAACTCTGCACAGCCACAGGCAGGTTCCAAACCTTCAGTTTAATGAAACCCCGTCTGCTGCCTGCGGCGCCGGTGATGCAATGTAATTGAAGAATGATATTTACCGATACAGGCGGTAAATTTCTGTCTGTAAGTCCGAAGCCATATCACGGAAAAATCCCGATAAAAACCGGCAGTTCTCTCGCGGCGAACATTGGGAATCCCACGTGTATCAGCCGTG
>CACYCG010000174.1 GCA_902772855.1 uncultured Ruminococcus sp. | reverse complement strand
CTGCCAGCCTTTGAAAAGGCTGGACCGAAACTTTGCCCTCCTTTGCAAGACTTTTAGCGTCTTCATCAAGTTCAAGCCCCGAAAGGGGGGTCCGGGGGCACTCCCCCGGCTACGGGGTCCAGCGCCGCCGCTGGTTTGAAAAGGCCCCAGCGAAACTTTGCCCTCCTTTGCAAGACTTTTGGCGTCCTCATTAGCTGTAAGCCCCGGACG
This sequence comes from uncultured Ruminococcus sp., assembly GCA_902772855.1. Classification (GTDB taxonomy): domain Bacteria; phylum Bacillota; class Clostridia; order Oscillospirales; family Acutalibacteraceae; genus UBA1213. The sequence continues at coordinate 37,614 of CACYCG010000174.1, read as the reverse complement.
GGGGGTCTGGGGGCACTCCCCCGGCTACGGGGTCCAGCGCCGCCGCTGGTTTGAAAAGGCTGGAGCGAAACTTTGCCCTCCTTTGCAAGACTTTTAGCGTCCTCATTAGCTGTAAGCCCCGAACGGGGGGTCCGGGGGCACTCCCCCGGCTATGGGTCCAGCGTCACGCTGGCTTGACAATTGGAGGGGTTGGCGGTAAAATGGAGGGAGTACAAAAGAGATGCTGCCTGTTTTGGAACAGGGTGATTGAAAGGAGAATGACTTTGAAAATATTGGTGACCGGAGGAGCCGGATATATCGGAAGCCATACCTGTGTGGAATTGCTGGAAGCAGGATGGGAAGTCGTGGTGGCGGATAATTATTCCAACAGCGTTCCGGCGGTGCTGGATCGGGTGGAAGCCATCACCGGAAAAACCCTGCAGCGCTATGAAGCTGATATTCGTGACCGCTCTGCGATGGACCGGATCTTTGAAGAAAATGAGATCCAGGCCGTCATTCATTTTGCCGGGCTGAAAGCGGTGGGAGAATCCACCCGCATTCCGCTGGCCTATTATGAAAACAACGTATACGGAAGCGTGGTCCTGTTTGAAAGCATGGCCGCTCACGGCTGCAAAAACATTGTGTTCAGTTCCTCCGCTACCGTTTACGGCAATAATCCGATCCCCTATGAAGAAACGATGCCCGTGGGGGACGTCAGCAGCCCTTACGGAAGAACAAAATACTTTATTGAAGAGATTCTCGGGGACCTGTACCGCTCCGACCCCGACTGGAGCATTTCCCTGCTCCGGTATTTCAATCCCATCGGCGCCCACGAAAGCGGCCTGATCGGAGAAGACCCCAACGGCATACCGAATAACCTCATGCCGTACATTTCCCGTGTTGCCATTGGAAAGCTTCCCCTGCTGACCGTTTTCGGCGGCGATTACGACACAAAGGACGGGACCTGCATTCGGGATTATATCCATGTGGTCGATCTGGCGAAAGCCCATGTGTGCGCTGTCCGCAAGCTGATGGACGGCAGCGGTCTTCAGGCGTACAATATCGGCAACGGCAAAGGGTACAGCGTGCTCGATATTATCCATGCCTTTGAAAAGGCCAGCGGCGTGAAGCTCTCCTATGTGATCGGGGACCGCCGCCCCGGCGACCTCCCCGCCTTCTATGCCGACGCTTCCAAGGCCAACCGGGAATTGGGCTGGTGCGCTGCCCTCGACATTGATAAAATGTGTCTGGATACCTGGAACTTCCAGACAAAAAACCCGGACGGCATTCACTGAATGAGCAAAGGAGCCGCCGGTATGATACACATTGACCCTGCCCTTTATCACAGCCGGCCTGCTTCCGGGCGGGAAGCCGTGGAAGAAGCGGTGTATGATTTTTTGGACTCCCTCCCGGTTTCCTATGACCGGGCGGAGCATGAAGCGGCAGATTCTATGGAAGACTGCCTCGCTATTGAACAGGTGCTCAAAGCGCCTATCTGCAAAAACCTGTTTTTGACCAACCGTCAGAAATCGTCCTTTTACCTGCTGCTGATGCCCGGCGATAAGGTGTTTCACACCAAAGATCTGTCTTCCCAGATCGGTGCTTCCCGCCTGTCTTTTGCCGGTCCGGAGCTGATGCAGGCGCTTCTGGGGGTTCAGCCCGGCAGCGTGAGCGTGTTTGGCCTGCAAAACGACCGGGACCATCGGGTTCGCCTGCTGATGGACCGGGACTGCCTGCGGCATTCCCGCCTGGGTTTCCATCCCTGCCGGAATACGACTACCCTTTCGGTTTCCGTTTTGGATCTGAAGCAGAAGATCCTTCCGGCGCTGGGGTATGAAGCGGCAGAGGTGGTTTTATGAAAGACCGTCTTCCTTCTCTTTTATCGGAAGAAATTCAAAAAGCCTGTGCTGTGGGGATCCCCGTGGAGACCCGGTGCCTTTCCATTCGGATGAATAACCGCCTGCGGGCAGTTTTCGGGCGATGTATCCGCAGGGAAAACGGCTTTGCCATCGAGATCAGCGGCCGGATGGCCGAGGCTCCGGAAAATGCCCTCCGGCAGACGATTGCCCATGAACTGCTGCACACCTGCCCCGGCTGTTTTGATCATGGACCCCTTTTCCGCCAGTATGCCGACCGGCTCAACCGGAAGTACGGCTACGCCATCAAACGGGCAAACCGGGCGGACGAAATGGGCGTTCCCGAACGCACCCGGACGGCGCAGTATTTGCTCATCTGCACCTCCTGTTCCCGGCAGTTCCCAAGAGAACGAAAAAGTGCTGTCGTCAGCCATCCGCAGCGATATCGCTGCCCGCACTGCGGCGGGACCCTTCGCCGGGTGAAATAACCCCCCTTCTGCCCCGGTGAGTATTCGGAAAGGAAGATGCCCCTTTGAAGTATCCATTCATTTGTCCCCTCTGCCATGCCCCGCTGACAGAGCAGGACCGCAGCCTTGTCTGCCCCTCCCGCCATTGTTTTGACAGGGCCAGACAGGGGTATATCCATCTTCTGCCGGTGCAGCAAAAACATTCCCTGTCCCCGGGCGATGCCAAGGATATGCTCGAAGCCCGCCGGCGGTTTTTATCCAGAGGCTTCTACCGGCCGCTGGCAGAGGACGTCTGCCGGGCTGTGAGGGAGTTTGCTGCAGCGGATTCCCCCCTGCTGCTGGACTGTGGCTGCGGGGAAGGGTATTATACCGCCCTGCTGGAACAAACCTGCCGCTGCTCCTGCATAGGAGTGGACGTTTCCAAAGAAGCCGCCCGCATGGCCTGCGCCAGAAGCAAAACTATTGAATGGGTCGTGGCGACCGCTTCCTCTCTTCCGGTGGCAGGAGGCAGCGTGGATGTGGTGACAGCCATTTTTTCCCTCTTTGTCAATGACGAATATGCAAGGGTCCTCAAGGAAGGCGGCATTGTGGTGGAGGTGACGGCGGGAGAGGATCATCTCCGAGAGCTGAAGGAACGGATCTATGAGGAAGTGTTCCCGCAGGACAAAGCTCCGCCGCCGTTCGGGGATGCTTTTCGGGAAGAAGCGCTGTGGGAAAGGCGGTTTTCGTTTTCTCTTCCGCAGGAGGCGCTGATGGAGCTTCTCCGCATGACGCCCCATTCCCGACGCATGAAACGAGACAAAGCCGCTTCTTTGGAAACGCTCAGCGGGCTGACCCTGACAGCCCATTATTATATCCGGATTATCCGAAAAAAACGGAGTGGATCATTATGAAACAAAAATCGTTCCTGTTTTTGCTGGCTTTGCTGATGCTTTGTGCCGGCTGTTCCCGAGCGGCTCCGGCAGCCAGTCAGACGCCGGGGTCGGTCACCAGCACCTACATTGACGACGACGGAGCGCTGGTGTTTGAATTTGGAGAAGAAAGCCCCTCTCCAGAGCCTGCCGACAAAGGCGAGGTAGTAACAAGAGAGGGAGCAGAAAAAGAAATTTCCGAGCCGGAAGGCAGCATTGGATGGGACAAGGCGGTCGAGCTGGCCGACAAATCCGACCCGGCAGCGCTCTATCTTCCCTGCCCGGTTTCCGAACTTAAGAAATACTGCGCCGGGCTGACTGTTTTGGGAGAAAAAGACTATTATTCCATGTCCTTCTATGTTGAAAAGGACTCCGTGCGGCTATTCGTCGGCACCAAGGTGCTGGCGGCCTGCGACGGGTCGCAGGTGCTCAAGCAGGACTGGTCCGGCAGCTTCGTGGAAGTGCCGCAAACCGGCGCCAAAGCTCTTACACAGCGGGAAGATCTGAAAATCTCCCCGGAAGAGGCACTGATGGCAGTTTACCAGTATGACCTGAAAAAACTCGGTCTGACCGAACGCCTGAGCGCTTACACCTTTGAGTTTTCCGATCAGGTGTACAAGGAAGGAGATCTCGCCTGTTATAAGATCACCCCGAAGCTGCATTACGAAAAAATGATCCAGCTTTCCTCTCCCGTGTATGTGTCCGTTTCCGATGGGACCCTCTATCAGAAACAAGCGGGAGAAGAAACGCTGACAAAATTATCCTGACTAAATATGAGAGGAGAATCAGTTATGATCGTCAAACCGAAAGTAAGAGGATTTATCTGCACCACGGCTCACCGGGAAGGCTGCAAGGCTTCGGTAAAAGCACAGATCGACTATGTAAAAGCCTGTCATCATTCCGACAAAGGACCGAAAAAGGTGCTGGTGATCGGCGCTTCGATGGGCTACGGACTGGCTACCCGGATCGCGGCGGCTTATTCCTACGGAGCGGCCACCATCGGCGTTATCTTTGACAAGCCCGCTTCCGGCAGCAGAACTGCCACCTCCGGCTGGTACAATACCGCCGCTTTTGAAGAATTCGCCAAAGCAGACGGACTGTATGCCCGCACCCTCAACGGGGACGCCTATTCTTCCGCTGTCAAGCAGCAGACCATTGACCTTGTCCGGAAAGATTTGGGAAAAGTGGATTTAGTGGTGTACAGTCTGGCTTCTCCCCGCCGCACGATGGCAGACGGGACCGTTTATTCCTCCGTTCTCAAAACCGTCGGCAGCGCCTATACCAACAAAACCATCGACCTGAAAAACAATACCGTCCATGACATCACCGTGGAACCCGCCAATGAAGAGGAAATTGCCGCCACCGTCAAGGTTATGGGCGGAGAGGACTGGATGGATTGGATCCGGGCTTTGAAAGAGGCTGACGTGCTGGAAGACGGGGCCGTGACCATCGCCTATTCTTACATCGGTCCCTCCATTACTCATCCGATGTATGCCGATGGCTCCATCGGAAAGGCAAAGGACCATCTGTTTGCCTCCTCCCGGCAGATAAGCGAAGGGGATACCGGCGTAAAAGCCTATGTGTCCGTCAACAAGGCGCTGGTCACCCAATCCAGTGCCGCTATTCCGATCGTTCCCCTGTATATCTCCATTTTGTACAAGGTGATGAAGGAGCAGAACTGTCATGAAGGATGCATTGAGCAGATGACCCGCCTGCTCAATGAAAAACTCTACGCCCCGCAGGTCCCCACCGATGAGGAAGGACGGATCCGCATGGACGATTGGGAAATGCAGCCGGCTGTTCAGGAAGAGGTCTCCCGTCTTTGGGACAAGATCTCTACGGAAAACCTGACCGAATGCGCTGATTTAGACGGCTACCACGAAGATTTTTATCATCTCTTTGGTTTTGGCTTTGACGCAGTGGATTATGAAGTCGATATTGACCCGAATGCGCCGATCGAAGGCTGCTGATGCGTGTTACAACCTGATAAAAAACCGGTTTCCGGAGCCTTTCCCGGAAACCGGTTTTCTGTTTTAGGAGGACAGGTCCTCGGTGCGGTGCAGCCGGATACAGACCAATTCCGGAGAATTGTTCACCCGCACCGGCACCACGCTCTGCCCCAGGCCCCGGCTGACGATCATAGTGGTGTCCCCGTCCTGAATGACACCCTCTGTGTAGCGGGGAAACCATCCCTGACTCGGACAGTACACCGCCCCCACCAAAGGCAGCCGCACCTGTCCCCCGTGGGCGTGGCCCGCTAAGACCATGTCGACCCCGGTGCTGCAGTAGGTTTCATAGATTTCCGGACGGTGCGACAGCAAAATGGTGAACTCCGTTCCTTTATACAGGTTTTTGATTTTCTTTGCCACTTTTTTGCTGTTGTCAAAAGCGTTCTTTTTCGGGTCGATATAATTCGGGTCGTCGATCCCGATCAGCCGGATCTTTCTGCCCTTTCTGCGAATGATCACCGAGCGGTCATGCAGCACTTCGGCCCCCATCTCCGTCAGCCCTTCTTCCAGACGCTGTGCCTCCTCCGGGATCCGCTGCTCATGGTTCCCGGTTACATAATACAGCGGGGCGATGGCCTGAAGCTGCTGCGCCGTCTGCAGGGCAGCGGCAACATCGGTGTGCCGGGAGTCGATCGTATCCCCGGTCAGAACGATGATATTCGGGTGAAAAGACCGAACGCTGTCGATAAGCTGCCGATTCCCTTCCCCAAAGGTGGTGTTGTGCAAATCGGAGATCTGTGCGATCCGGTATCCCTTGAAGGCAGCCGGAAGTCCCGTGCAGGTGACGTCATATACCGTAACATTGATGATGGCGTTTTCATGCGCCAGCCACCCTCCGTATCCGCCTACAAGGGCTCCTATCAGCAGCAGGGCTATGACGGTTTTTTGGTGCTTTTTTAGAAACGGTTTGAGTTTTTTCCAGCTTTTCATGTTGACTTCCTTTTTTTCTTCAAAAATTGATGCGGGCATTCTATTGGAATCACAAATGCTTGATACGTTTTATAGTGTACAATCTATTGCACATTCTATCAAAAAAGCAAAAGTAATCTTTGACATATCACATTTATTGGGGTATACTAACACTATAGACAGTTTTTGTGTGCTGCTCTCTGAATCTTTTTTTCAGAAGGAAGGGACAAGCTATGGCCAGAAAAATGAATCAGAAAACCAAGATCCTGAGAATACTGGATCATCTGCGGGAGGCTTCGGGAGAAAAAAATGCCCTCACCATTCGCCAGCTCAGCCAAATGCTGGAAGAAGAGGGCATTTCCTGTGAACGCCGCACGATGACAAGTGATATCACCATCCTGACAGAATATGTAGAAGACAATCCGGATTATGAATTTGTCATTCGCTGCAAAACGACAGGGAACACGAATTATTATTACTCCGAACGAAAAAAAGGAATGTATCTCTTCAGCACCGGCGAATTGAAGGAACTCATCATCGGGCTCAATTCCCTTTGCCTGATGCAGGACGTGGAAAACAGCACGTCTGAGCTTCTCAAACAAAAGCTGATCGACATGGCGCCGCCTCAGGATCAGAAAAAGCTGAAGGAATATGCCAGCGACACGCATATGTCGGTGCTGGACACCGCCGCCGCCAAGATCCTGATCGACTCCATTCGGTCCTTTACTTTTCTGGATCAGAATGTGCTGCAGGAAATTTCCCAGACCATCAAGCGTCTGATTGACATTGAGGATATTGAAGTGCTGGAGCAGGACGAATCCCTTTCCGACACCTGTTCGCAGCCTGTTTCGGGCATGAAACACATGATGTACGGGATCGACACCCTCATGCGGGCAATCGACGCCGGGCTGAAGATCACATTCCGGTATTTTGACCTGAACGAACGCCGGGAGCGAGTCTACCGGCACAACAACCAGACCTATGTAGGGCAGCCTTTGCATTTATTGAGGAATGACGACCATTACTATCTGATCTGCTACGACCCGTACACCCCGACGCACACAAAGCATTTCCGGGTCGACCGGATGGATTCCATCGCCCTGAAAATCCCGCATGAGTTCATTTCTCCCAAAGCAAAAGAAATCGCCGGGCTGCTGAAAGAATATCAACACCAGACGTTCCGTATGTACGGCGGCCCCACCAAAACGATCGTGCTGGAGTTTGAGGACAAACTGATCGGGCAGATTTTCGACAAGTTCGGTCCGAATATTGAAATTTGCCGGATATCGGACCATCTCTGCCGGATCACGACCAAGGTGCAGATGAGTCCTCCGTTTTTCGGATGGCTGTTTCAGTTTTCCGATTCCATGCAGATCATATCTCCGAAGGATCTGGTCAGAGAATACACCCGCTGCTGTCAGAAAATCCTGAAGGATACCGCTGAAGAGAACCCTGCCTGATCACACAAACCGATTCAGTGTTTCGTCATAAGTAAATCCGACCGCCGCCAGACGGTTTTTGATAACATCCGCATCCGCTGACATACTGCGGCAGAGTTCGTCAAAAGAAACATATTCATCCCTTAACTTCGTATTGACATAAGAAAGCAAAATCATCGGATCTTCTGGCATTTCGTCACCTCCCCTATCCTGTTCCCCTATTATATCACACCGTCTTCCCGAGGGAAACCTCCTTCCTGAAAACTTGTACTTAAAAAAGCGCTGAAAGTCTTGCAAAGGAAAGCAAAGCTTTGCTGACCTCAGTCGGTGCTATTGCACATCGAGCCGCCTTCAGCAGCACAAAAAATCCCCGTTTCTTTTCAAAAAACGGGGACTTTTTTATTTGGAGCAATTATTCTTCTTCCTCCGGTGCTTCGGGGTTTTCGTAGGCTTCTTCCTCGGTCTCTTCCTCTTCGGTATGCGGTGCTCTGGAGATGGTGGCCACCTTGCTTCCGTCCATAGTCTTCATCACGATCACTCCCTTGGAGGGTCTGGAGCAGATCCGGATGGAGGAGGCTTCGATGCGGATGATCACACCGTTGTCGGAAATGATGATAATATCATCATCAAGATCCACCGCTTTAATGGCGGCTACCTTGCCGAAGCGGTCGGTGTGGTAGTTTTTCAGGCCAAGCCCTCCCCTGCTTTGCAGGCGGTAATCGCTGAGTTCAGACAAACGTCCGTAGCCGGTTTCCGAAACCGTAAGAATCATCGACCCTTCCCGGATCATCGCCATGCCGATCACTTCGTCATCGCCCCGCAGAGTAATGGCTTTGACGCCCCGGGCCGAACGGCCCATCGCCCGCACATCGGTTTCCCGAAAACGCAGCGCCATACCGTTTTTGGTGGCGACAAGCAGCTCGCAGTTTCCGTCTGTCAGGCGCACCCACACCAATTCGTCGTCATCATCCAGCCCCACGGCGATCAGGCCGGTTTTGCGGTTGGAATTGAAATCTTTGGTGGCGGTCCGCTTGATAATGCCTTTTTTGGTGATCATCACTAAGTATTTATCCTCATCTCCTTCTTCCGGCACCCGGATCATGGAGGTGACTTTTTCGTCCTGGCTCAGAGGCAGGAGATTGTTGATGTTCATTCCCTTGGACGTGCGGGAGCCTTCGGGAATTTCAAAGCATTTCAGGCGGTACACCTTGCCTAAGTTTGTAAAGAACAGGACATAATCATGAGTCCCGATCACGAACATATCCGTCGCCACATCTTCTTCCCGGCGGTTCATGCCGATAATGCCTTTTCCGCCCCGGCGCTGGATGTGGTAGGTATCTGCCTTCTGCCGCTTAACATAGCCTAAGTTGGTCAGCGTGACCACGCAGTCCTCATGCGGAATCAGGTCTTCAATATCCACTTCTCCGCTGACTACGGCAATTTCCGTGCGGCGGGGATCGGCAAATTTCCGTTTGATCTCCGTCAGTTCCATTTTGATGATATTCATCAAGCGGTTTCCGTTGCTGAGAATATCTTTATAATCGGCGATCTTATTCCGAATGGCCGTCAGCTCTTCTTCGATTTTCGCCCGTTCCAGACCGGACAGCTGTCCAAGACGCATGGATACAATAGCCTGCGTCTGCGGTTCGTCCAGACCGAACCGTTCGCTGAGCGCCTGCTTGGCGGACGCCTGATCTTTAGACGCCCGAATGATTTTGATGACTTCGTCAATAAAATCAATGGCAATTTTCAGACCTTCCAGGATATGTGCCCGCTCTTCGGCTTTTCTGAGATCATAGATGGTTCGGCGGGTAATGACTTCCACCTGAAAATCAAGATAATGCTGCAGGATCTCCTTGAGCGTGAGCACCTTCGGCACCCCGTTGACGATGGCCAGCAGAATAATGCCGTAGGTCACCTGCATCTGGGTATAGCGGTAAAGATTATTCAGAACGATCTGCGGGGCTGCTTCCCGTTTCAGGCTGATCTCGATATGCATCCCGTTTCGGTCGGAATGATCTTCGATGGAAGAAATGCCTTCGATCCGCTTATTTTTGACCATTTCAGCGATGTCCTTGACCATTTCCGCCTTATTGACCTGATAGGGGATCTCCGTTACAACGATCTTAAAGCGCCCGTTGGATTCCTCCACGATCTCCGCTCTCGCCCGCACAAAGATTTTGGCACGGCCGGTCGCATAGGCGGCCCGGATCCCGCTTTTACCCATGATAATGCCGCCGGTGGGAAAATCCGGCCCTTTGATATGCTCCATGATTTCTTCCATGGTCGCATCCGGATTGTCGATCACGCAGTTGACCGCATCGATCACTTCTCCTAAATTGTGCGGGGGGATATTGGTCGCCATGCCCACGGCGATTCCCTTGGAGCCGTTGACCAGCAGATTGGGAAAACGGGAAGGCAGCACAGAAGGTTCTTTCCGGCTGTCGTCATAATTCGGGACAAAATCCACGGTTTCCTTGTCGATGTCCGTCAGCATTTCCACGGAGATCTTGCTCATCCGGGCTTCTGTATAACGGTAAGCGGCGGCCGCATCGCCGTCTACGGAGCCAAAGTTTCCGTGGCCGTCCACGAGGGTGTACCGCATGGAAAAATCCTGAGCCAGCCGCACCAGAGCTTCATACACCGAGCTGTCGCCGTGGGGATGATAGCGGCCCAGCACGTTACCAACCGTGGTGGCGCATTTTTTATAGGGCTTGTCCGGGGTCAAATTATCCTCATACTGGGAATACAGAATCCTTCTGTGAACAGGCTTTAATCCGTCGCGAACATCCGGCAGGGCTCTGGAAACGATTACGGACATAGAATAATCCAAAAAGGATTTTTTCATTTCCCTTTCAATATCTACTCCGATAATCTTTGTTTTGGCAAGCGCTTCCTGAATATCCAATTTACAAACACCTCTTTCATTGTGTAAACGGTTCCCTGACAGAACCCGTTATGTTCTCTTGCTCCTTTATTTTGAAAACGGCATACAGTTTCGCAGGCTATTTGCCTGCTCTTCCGTCAATACTCTCTTTGGTATAAAAAAGAAACTCTCCAGATCCCAGAAAAACAGCATGGTGTCCCGGGTTTCTATCAGCCTTGTCAGATACGAAAGCGGAAGAGACAGTTCATAGGATCCTTCCCGGAAGAAAATCTGATCTTCCCGAAGAGAAACCTGCCGGGGGACTTGTTTTTCCGACAGCCTCCGGTATTCGCCTGCGGCCGCACAGCGCACGGAAACCGGCTTTGTGACCGGGTAATAAAGAGCCACATATCCGCCGATTGCTGCCATCAGCAGCCACGCCAGCCGGACAAGGATCTCTTCATTTCGGTACAGGACATACCCCGCCGCCCCGCACAGCAGGCCCATCATTCCGATCAGGGTAAGGATCAGTTTGTTTTCTCGGGGAATGCGGCTGTTTTCGGCGGCTTTCTGAGAAAGGACAAAATCTTTTTTGGTGACTTGAAAATCAACTTCCATGCACTTTCCTTCTTCCCGGCAGCACCCGGTACTGTCTGCCGCATTTTTCTTTCAGAATCCCGACCAGACAGTCATACTGTTCCGGAGAAAGGCATTTTTTGGCGATCATAACGGCTTTTTTCCCCTCTCCTCCGGACAGCAGAATGATTTGTTCGCTCTCCAGGCAATCGGTGATCTCCCGGTAGGAACGGTTCAGCTTTTCAAACGCATTGATGACCGTGAAATGATCCGGATACCAGGTCATTTCGCATTCTTTGGAAAGCAGACGGGAGCTTTTGTACAGGTGTTCTCCCCGCAGTTTTTCCTGCCTTGGCACAAGAACAAAATAATAAGTGCCCATCTGCATACAGATCAGCAGCACCACCGTGCACACCGGAAGCTGCTCAAAATGAAACCGGACACCGGCCAGCATGACGATCATCCCGATCCCCAGCACCGAAAAAAACACCGCTTTGATCCACCGCACTTTGGAAGCGCCCCGGCGGGTCAGGGTCTTGTACAAGGTATACCCCTCGGAAAACTCCCGGATCCTCAGTTTACTGCGGAATTGCAGAAGTGCTTCCATAGCTTTCCCACCTGTCATTTTCCATTGTTTTGAACATCTCAAACCATTCCGGCCGGGTTTTTTTCAGATTCATCGGCAAAAACGTTTCGGAACTGACAAACCCATGAACCGTGCTTCCTTCGGCCATCACTTCTCCCTCCAGCAGCACCCGGTAACAAAACTCGATCCGGGCGGCTGTTACCTGATGGATCCTGGTTTCTACCGTCACGGTATCTTCGTACTGCACCGGACGGTGATAGGAACAGCTAAGTTTTGCAAGCGGCAGCATCAGACCGCTTTTTTCCATATCGGAATACCGCATCCCGAGCTTATGGATCAGTTCCGTCCTTCCTGCTTCAAACCAGACGGGATACACCGAATGATGAATGACGCCCATCATATCCGTTTCTGCATAGCGGGCGGTAATGGAAAGTCTGCTGATGGTTTCTGTTTTCATGATGGTTCCTCTTTTTATTCTTTTGGTTCTGTTCCCGACAGCAGGATGGCGGACACCTCATTGAACACTTCCGGTTCAATGACCCGTTCGGGAATCGCAAAGGCTTTTTCATCCGAACGGACGATCATAATAATATTATCAAATTCTTCGATCTGGGCGGAACCGTCCAGTTCGATCGTCCAGGCGCCGTCTTCCCGGCCGATGTCGATATGGGTGGGATAGATCTCCGCTTCCACGGTTTTTCCATCGGTCATCATGCGTGCCATGTTTTTCAGGTACCAATGCGGCACCAGCCACACCGCTGCGATCATCAGCAGGCAGATCACGCCAAAAAACAGATTATATCCGTTATACTGAGATCTCGTCGAAAAATAGACTACAAAAAACAGCACGCCGGCGATTCCCAATATGACGCTTTCCACCGCCGCCCGTCTGCCTTTTGTTTTGATGATATTGCTGTGGTACAGGCATTTGTACACTTCTTCCTGCGTGAGCGCATAGGAGATCTTAATGCCTGTTTCGGGTATTTCATATTCTTCCGCATCGTCATCGCTGACATATTCCGCTTCCGAACCGTCCCATTCGGGATTTTCTTCCGATTCTGCTTCCTGCAGATCCGGTTTTATGGTTTGTTCTGCCTTCGGCTTAACTTCGTCCGAAGGCTTTGCAGAGTCATGATCGCTCATTCAGGTAATCCTTTCTTTCATCAGATATCCAGATTCTGCACATATCTGGCATTTCTCTCAATAAACTCTCTGCGGGGTTCCACCTTGTCGCCCATCAGAATAGTAAAGATCTCATCGGCTTTGGCGGCATCTTCCATATCTACCCGCAGCATAATGCGGGTCGTGGGGTCCATAGTGGTTTCCCAAAGCTGCTGGGGATCCATTTCACCAAGACCTTTATACCGCTGTACTTCATATTTTCCGCCGATCTCCGCCATGATCCGGTCCCGCTCTTCATCGGAATAGGCATAGTAATGGGTGTCTTTTCCTTTGGTGATCCGGTACAGGGGCGGCTGTGCAATATAGACGTGGCCTTCTTCGATCAGCGGCCTCATAAAGCGGAAGAAAAACGTCAGCATCAGGGTACGGATATGAGAACCGTCCACATCAGCATCGGCCATAATAATGATTTTCCCGTAGCGCAGCTTGCTCAGATCAATTTCATCGCCTAATCCGCATCCGAGCGCCGTGATCACGGGCATCAGCTTGTCATTCCCGTACACCCGGTCCAGACGGGCCTTTTCCACGTTCAGCATCTTGCCCCAAAGCGGCAGAATGGCCTGAAACCGCCGGTCCCGTCCGCCTTTGGCGGAGCCGCCTGCGGAGTCGCCCTCTACGATGTAAATCTCGGTTTCGTCCACGTTTTTCGATTGGCAGTCCGACAGCTTTCCGGGCATTCCCATGCCCTCCATCGCCGTTTTTCTTCGGGCCAGTTCCCGGGCTTTCCGGGCTGCTTCCCTCGCTTTGGCGGCGGCAATCGCTTTTTCAAAAATAGCCTTGGCCGTGGCCGGGTTTTCTTCGAGATACTGCTCCAATTTTTCGCTGATCATTTTATCTACCAGCGTCCGGATAGAGGTATTGCCCAGCTTTCCCTTAGTCTGGCTTTCAAACTGCGCATCTTTGAGTTTGACGCTGATGACAGCCGTCAGCCCTTCCCGCACGTCTTCCCCGCTGAGAGCCTTGTCCCCTTCTTTCAGGATATTGAACTTTCTGGCATAGGTATTCATGACCCGGGTCAGCGCCTTGCGGAAGCCTTCTTCATGGGTCCCACCGTCGGTGGTATGGATATTATTGGCAAAGGAAAGCACCAATTCGTTATAGCTGTCGTTATACTGCATGGCGATTTCTGCGGAAGCGGTGTCTTCCTCATTTTTAGCAGTAAAGCGCATAATATCCGGATGAATGACGTCCAGTCCCCGGATCTGATGAATATATTCCACGAAGCTGGACACGCCGCCTTCATAGCAAAACTCATCTTCCTGCACGTTTTCGGGGTCCCGCAGGTCCTTGATCCGGATCCGGATGCCCGCATTCAGGAAGGCCTGTTCTCTCAGGCGGGTCGCCAGCACTTCATAATCGTACACAGTCGTTTCCGTAAAGATCTCCGGGTCTGCTTTGAAGGTTACGATGGTCCCTTTTTTCTCCGTAGGTCCGATGACCGTCAGTTCGGTAGCAATATCGCCCCGCTCAAAACGCTGGCGATAGATCTGTTCCCCATCGTACACTTCCACTTCTGTCCATTCCGACAGCGCATTGACCACGGAAGCGCCCACGCCATGCAGACCGCCTGCCACTTTGTAGCCGCCGCCGCCGAATTTTCCGCCGGCATGAAGAACCGTAAACACCACCGTGACCGCCGGAATTCCCATTTTCGGCTGGATCCCGACCGGAATGCCTCTTCCGTTATCGGACACCCGGATAATATTGTCCGGCAAAATCTCCACAATAATCTGCGAGCAGTAGCCGGCCAGTGCTTCGTCGATGGAATTATCGACAATTTCATACACTAAATGATGCAGCCCTTTCGGACCGGTGGTGCCGATGTACATTCCGGGCCGCTTTCTGACAGCCTCCAGCCCTTCGAGCACTTGTATTTCTTCTGCGCCGTATTCTGACGTCGTCTGGGAAAAATCATTATTTTCCATAAAACCTATTCTCCTTCGTGTTGGTAATCTCTGCTCATTTTTTCTTTTTTTCCGGGACCAATCGGATAGTCAGGGGCAAAAGCCAGACCGCCGCCGTTACACAAAGAACATCTGCAAGAACCGTCAGAATCAGCAGGCTCATTCCGAGATTTCCGGAACTGAAAAAAATCAATACGTCTATTCCAATCAGACACAACGACACCATTCCTAAAAACAGCCACTGCGGACCCCTTCGTCTGATGAGAAAGGTTTTCCGACAATGATAGCAGGTTTCGGTTTTCCCTTTCAGATCAGAGGCCTCTTTGTAATGATAGACCGCATGACAGTAGGGACAAACAGGAAGCCGTAAAAACACGATGTCACCTCGTTTTTGTTTGTCAGGAACCATCCTGATCCGATGCGCTTCTGCGTCGGCCCACTACAAAACTGACGGTATTGTCATCCGGCAGTTCGGCGTCTTCCGGCAGAGTCGGTTTTTTCAAAGAAACCTCATCCACATAATACCCCGCCATAGTGGGCATCATCAGCGCCTCCTCCGGTTCGGAGGTCAGGCGGGACGTTTTCGGAAGGACAAATTCAGTGGTCGGCGCTTCCGCTGGAGGAACCGGCTCTTCCGGCTGCGCCTTTGGTCTGACGTCCTCTTCCGGACTGAGCCGTCTGGATTTATCGAATACTTCCGGCGGAAGCGGAGGAATGCTTTCGGGAACAGCTTCTTCCGGCAGTTCTTCCTCCGACCGGGATACACTTTCTTCGAGCGTTTCTTCGCTGTCTTTTTTGACAGAGGCGGAAATGTCAATATCCACCGCCGCATCCGCCTGCGCCATCCGAAGCTGTTCTTCTTCGTCGATAATGCGGCTGTCCTGCAGGGATTCTTCCGTCAGTTCCGTCACATCGGGATGCTTCGTGCTTTTTTTGGCTTTCTGAAAAATATCGGAAAAACCGGCGGCCACTTCCAATTCGATCGTGGTTTCGGTCTTTTTGGGCGGAACGATGTCGGCGGCGGGGATCGGATTGACTTTTCGGCGCAGCTTTGTCACCGCCGAATTATCTACGCAGGGTTCCAGCCGGACAAAAAAGGGCGTCAGCAGATAAAAAATCAGAAACGGCAGGAACACATACAGCAGACCGTGCAGATCACTGTGATCGCCCATAGCCGTGTACAGCACCAGAATCAGCAGTCCGGAAACGCAGGCCAGACTTCCCAGGGCATACAGCACCCGGCTGAAGACCACATTGGAAATGCATTTGCAGCCTTTGCAACAATGCTCTCCTCTCATTTTCAATACACTGGCCGCCACATAGGATACTTTCCGGTGGCAGTAAGGACATTCTGTCAGGATCCTTCTGGCCATATCATCATTCCCTTCTTACAACATTCTTTCAGCCTATCTGCCGCATACGCCGGATCAGCGTAGGAGGGGACGGCTGGCAAATATAAATCAGGTCGGTATCTATACTCCGGCACAGCACAAAAGATTTCGGAAGATCTTCCGATAGATTGAGGACTCTTCCCTCTGTTTGCGCATGGGCCAGAAATTCTCTGGTTTTGCCGGAAACGGTCGAAGTATCCAGATCAAAGATCCCGATAATATCTTCTTCCCGCACCAATACGTCTTCTCCGACATTCAGATACATATTCATTCCTCCGCCTGCGTAAAAGCCCCGTTTTCCATGTGAATAACGCAGGGAGCTTCTGTGATGGTTTCACAGCAGGTAATGAACACCTGCATTCCTTCGATCCGTTTGAGCAGATACTCTTTGCGAAACGGATCCAGTTCGCTGAGCACATCATCCAGCAGGACGACCGGTTTTTCTTCCTTGAAGCGGGCGATTACCTCCGCTTCCGCCAGTTTCATCGCCAGCACCGCCGAACGCTGCTGCCCCTGGGAGCCGAAGGAACGGGCTTCTTTTTGGTCAATGCAGACGGAAATGTCGTCCCGATGGACGCCGACGGTCGTGTAGCCGCAAAACAGCTCTTCTTCCCGGCGCTCACTCAGCCGCTCCTTCATTTCCTGTTCCAGTGTTTTCAGTTCATCCGGATGGCCGGTGCGTCCGCCGACGGTTCGGTAGGTAAGCGTCAGCGTTTCCCGGCCGCCGGAGATCCCGCTGTAAAAAGAGGAGGCGATTCCGGATAATTCCTGCATCAGCGCCGCTCTTTCCCTTGCAATCACAGCCCCTTCCGCCGACAGCCGCTCATCCCACAGAGGAAGCATTTCCTGCAGTTCCCGGTGGCGGCGAATATCTTTCAGCAGGCTGTTTCGTTCTTCCAGCGCTTTCCGATAACGGCCGAGCGTGACCACATAGGAGGGCTTGAGCTGACAAAGCGCTCCGTCTAGAAAGTTTCGCCTTTCTTCCGGGCCGTTTTTGATCAGCATCAGATGGTTCGGGGAAAAAACCACCGCACAGAAATGCCCCACGATCTGGGACAGGGAGGTTTTTTTCACCCCGTTGAGGAAAGCGGTCCTTTTTCCGCCGGAAATCAGGTATTCAAGCGTTTGGTGCCGCCCTTCGGAAAAAAACTGCATTTTGGCCAGCGCCTGTTCTTCTCCGAAACGAATCAGTTCGCTTTCTTTGGAGCCCCGGAAGGATCGTCCTCCTGTGAACAGCCAGATACATTCCAGCAGATTGGTTTTTCCCTGTGCGTTATCCCCGCAAATTATATTCACTGTTGGAGCGGGGGCATAGACGGCGTGCTTCAGATTTCGATAAAAACGATATTCTAATTGCTCAATATACAATTCAGCGCACCTCTAAAACGGAGCCTTCATATTCGGCGCGGTCGCCGCTGCGGAGTTTTTTTCCTCTCATGGTGCACACTTCTCCATTGAGCAGAACTTTTCCGGCCTGAATGATGACTTTGGCCTGACCGCCGGTTTCGGTGAATCCGGCGCTTTTGATGGCGTCATCCAGACGAATGTATTCTTCCCCCGGAAGAAGGCTGATGATTTCTGTTTGTCTCATCTTGATAACCTCATCGGCAGCAACATAAACAGGAAGCTGTCTCCTTCTATTGGTTTCAAAACCATCGGACTGATGGGGCCGCCTAATTCCACGATCACTTCATCGGTTTCAGTATAGCGGAAGGCATCGAGCAGAAACCGGTTGTTAAAGCCGATTTCAAGGGCTTCCCCCTCCATGATCACTTCCACCTCGTCGGCCGCCTGTCCGAGAGGGGTGTTGCAGGTGGTTTTGATCAGGTTGTTGTCTATATAGCAGCGAATGGGGCTTTTCATTTTATCGGTCAGCAGCAGGGACATTCTTTCAATGGTGTCGATGAACTTTCTGGTGTTGACCGTCAGCCGGGCTGAATGATGCGTGGGGATAGAGGAGCGGTAGTTCATGAAATCCCCCACGATCAGTTTTGTCATGACCGTATAATTTCCAATAGTAAAGCTGATGTGGCGGCCGTTGGAAAACATCTGCACTTCCTTGGTGTCTTCTCCAATCAGTTTCATCACTTCCGCTAAATGCTTTCCGGGAACGATAAAGCTGAGTTCTCCTTCATAGGCTATTTTTTCAGTGCGGATAGCCATGCGGAAGCCATCTACGGAAACGATGCGGATCTGATTGTTTTCAATTTCAAACAGGGAGCCTTTATTGGTCGGTTTGGAATCGCTGTCCGAAACGGCATAAAGGGTCTGGCGAATCATGCTGGAAAGTGTTTCTCCTTCCAGCGTCAATTTATCGGAGGAGCGGATAATGGGGATTTCGGGATAATCCGCTGCGGGAATGCCGATAATCTTATATTCAGCTCGTCCGCAGGTGATGTAAACGATGTCTTTTTCGTTGATTTCAATGGTGATCGTGTTTTCGGGAAGTTTCCGGAGAATCTCGGAAAAGAGTTTTGCTTTCAGAACGGAAGCTCCTTCCTGGATGATGGAAGCGTCTATGGAGGTAATGATGCACAGTTCCAGATCGTAGCCGCAAAGGGTGAGCTTCTGATGGTCTGTTTTCAGCAGAACGCCCTCTAAGGCGGGGACGGTCGTTTTGGAGGAGACAGCTCTTTGCACATTATTCACTGCTTCCGCAAGCTGAAGGCGGTCACAGGTAAACTTCATACGGATCAGTCCTTTTACTCAAAAATAAATCAAAAAAACAATATATATATTATAGTAGTAGTAGTAGGGGCCGTTGAAAAGTGGATAACGCCCGATTCCCCGATGATATCTGCTTTTCAGGGTTTTTGTCCCCGTTGAAAGCCTGTGGAGGAATGGTGAGGAAAAAGAGGAAGGTTTTTCCTTTTCCACATGACGGTGGAAAGCGGTTAGTGGAATGTTGAGGAAAAGTTGAAAATTTCAAAGCACTTTTCAAAACGTTTTCAACCGTTTTGGTGGAATGTTGAAAAAGTTTTCCACCGGAGGAGCGTCAGCGATTCTTGATATTATTGATGACGTCGTCCACCATATTCTTGAACTTGGGATCTTTCTTCATGTTTTCTTCGATCTGCTTGATGGAATACACGATGGTGGAGTGATCCCGTCCGCCGAATTCTTTTCCGATGTCGCTCATGGAGATCTGCAGAATGCTGCGCACCGCATAAATGGCGACCTGACGGGCATTGGAAATGCTGGAGTTTCGTTTGGAGGAGCAGATGTCTTCGCTGGTGACGCCAAAATGACGGGCCACTTCATCAATGATCATTTCCGGTGTCAGCATGGTAGGCTGATCGTTGTTCAGAATTTCGGAAATCGTCTTCTGCGCTACGTTAATGGTGATCTTATCTCCGTAAAGCTGGTTTTTGGCCTTCAGCTTCTTGACAACGCCTTCCAATTGACGGATATTGCTTTTCAGCCGGGTGGAAATGTATTCGATCACGTCATCCGGCAGTTCAATGTCGAGCATTTCGGCCTTGCGGCGGATAATGGCCATCCGGGTCTCATAATCCGGCGGCTGGATGTCGGCGATGAGGCCGGATTCAAACCGGCTGCGCAGCCGGTCTTCCAGGGTTTTGATCTCCTTGGGAGGACGG
The DNA here is from genome assembly GCA_902772855.1 of uncultured Ruminococcus sp. Classification (GTDB taxonomy): domain Bacteria; phylum Bacillota; class Clostridia; order Oscillospirales; family Acutalibacteraceae; genus UBA1213. The sequence goes on along the minus strand of CACYCG010000174.1, from coordinate 17,940 downwards.
TCGGATGTGATGATGATCTGGCATTTTGCCTCATACAGGCTGTTGAATGTGTGGAAAAACTCTTCCTGCGTGGATTCTTTTCCGCCGATGAACTGGATATCATCCACTAACAGTACGTCCGACTGCCGGTATTTCTGGCGGAACTGGATATTGGCATTGTTCATCATGGCTGAAACCAGTTCGTTGGTAAAATCTTCTCCTTTGACATAAACGATCTTTTTCTTCGGATCGTTATGCTGGATCTCGTTTCGGATCGCATAAAGAAGATGCGTTTTTCCCAGACCGGAGTTTCCGTAAATGAACAGAGGGTTGTAGGCCCTTCCCGGGTTGGCGGCTACGGCCAGGGATGCGGCGTGGGCAAATTTATTGGAGGAACCGACGATAAAGGTCTCAAACGTAAACTCATAATCGGAATCCACCACGATCTCTTCCGCTTCTTTTTTCGGCTGGATCGTTTCGTCGGGAATGGTCAGCACGATCTCCACTCCCTGCCCAAAAACATTGAGGAAGGCTTCGTTCAGAAGCGGCATATATCCCCGAATGAGCGTCTGACGGTGAAAATCACCCGGAACCATGAGAATAGCTTTTCCTTCATTAAAGTCCATCTTGACCGGGGTGATCTTGCTGATCCATGTTTTGTAGGCTACTTCTGTGATCTGCTGCTGGCAGTATCTGCAGATAATGTCCCATACTTCATTGAATGAATCCATGATGTTTTCTCCTGTACTTTTTTTCTTCTTTTCCGGACAGCCGGAAACAAAATATGACAAACACTTATACAAGCCTAATTATAGCATAAAAATGTTTGATTTTCAAACCCTTTTTACGGGCTGTGGAAAGTTTTATACAGATTGATGATAGAACCCCGGTTTTTCTCTGCAAAAGCCGGAAAAACTGCCTGCCGGATCAGGATCATCGGGGCTGCTGAGGGGAAAATAACGCCCTTTTTTTCAAAAACCGTTTTTTCCAGGAGGGGAATGCGGTTTTTTTCAAGGAAAATGCAAATTTATTGTTGACAGAAGAGGGGGTAATAGTTTATAATTTTACGGTGCAAGGTTTATCTTGAACAGTTTTCCGGCGTTTTGGCGCCAATTTGAAAGGAGGAATTGTCGTGCTGAGAACGTATCAGCCCAAGAAGCTCCACAGAAAAAAGGAGCATGGCTTCAGAAAGAGAATGGCCACCAGTAATGGCCGCAAGGTGCTTGCTCGCCGCAGAGCAAAGGGAAGAAAGAAGCTCTCTTACTGATAAGAGAAGGTTTCCTCGGATGACGGTCTGTCAGGTGAAGGCGTGAGAGGGTTGGTTGATCGTTTTGAGTGAAATTATCACTTTGAAAAGAAATAATGACTTTCGCAGGCTGTACGCCAAAGGCAGGTCCTACGCCGGCCCGGTGCTTGTTACTTATGTTATGAAGAACCGGTGCAGGACGGTGAGGATCGGCATTACTACAAGTAAAAAAATCGGAAAGGCCGTTATTCGCAACCGGTCCCGCAGAGTGATCCGTGAGGCGTTCCGGATGATCTCGGAAGAGGTCAGGCCCGGCTATGACCTTGTGTTCGTAGCCAGAGGCAAAACGCCCTATGTCAAAAGCGGCGTCATTCTGTGTGATATGAAAAAAGAGCTGAAAGAGGCGGGTGTTTTGAAATGAAGCGCCCGCTTATTTGGCTTATCCGGTTTTATCAGAAACACATTTCCTCCCGCACCCCGCCCCGGTGCAAGTATTATCCCACCTGTTCCTGCTACGGATTGGAGGCGGTGGAGCGGTACGGTGCTTTTCGGGGGTCTGCGCTGACGGTGTGGAGGATTCTGAGGTGTAACCCGTTTTCAAGAGGAGGGTGGGACCCTGTGCCCGAACCCTGTTCAAGCAAAAAGATTCGTACAGCCGGTCCTGTTTCAGAGCAGGAAGGGAAAGGGAATGGTTTAGGTTAATGGATGCATTTTTTAACGCAATCGGCGGGATATTCGGTTATATCCTGTTTTTTGCATTTTATCTGGTCAAAAATTTCGGCGCTGCGATCATTATCTTTACCCTGATCGTAAAACTGCTGCTGTTTCCTTTTTCTATCAAACAGCAGAAATCCATGGCGTCCAATGCCCGCTTTCAGCAAAAGCAGCGGGAAATCATGGAAAAATATAAAAATGACCGCGTAAAAGCAAACGAAGAAATTTCCAAATTGATGGAAAAAGAAAATATCAGCCCCACCGCAGGCTGTATGCCGATGCTGGCGCCAATGCTGGTGATGTTCGGCGTGTGGTATGCGGTGAGAAACCCGCTGACAAACGTGCTGCATATCGGTTCGGGCAAAGTGGCTTCCGCTTTGGAAAAGCTGTCCGCTCTTCCGGGCATTGGCAACAGCGTCAACAGTCAGTACGGGGAAATCAGCATTGTTCAGTATTTTAATTCGATCCAGAGCTTTCTGCAGGACAGCAAGGGAAACGCTCTGTTCAGTGCAGAAGAGACCAGACAGATCAGCGAATTCAGCAAGGGGTTTGATTTTTGCGGGCTGGACCTGCTTGCTACCCCCAGCACCAGCGATTTTCAGTCCATGATGTGGCTCATTCCCGTGCTTTGCTTTCTCACGTCCGTGGCCAGTATGCTGATCATGCAGAAGATGAACGGAACCAAAATGCAGGGCTGTATGCTCGGCATGGTGTTAGCGATGCCGCTGTTTTCCGCATGGATCGCCTACAGCGTTCCCGGAGCAGTGGGCTTTTACTGGATTGCCTCCACGGTGATGGGCTTTTTGCAGTCGCTGATCCTGAACAAGTTCTACAGTCCGGCCATTGTGGAAGCAAAAGCGGAAGCGCAAAGAGTGGTGCTCAGGCGGCAGCAGGAAGCGGAGGCTGTCTTTATCGAAGCGGAGGATGATGAGGAAGAAGAGCCGGAGGTTTCGGTTCAGAAGCCCGTCAGCGTCAGCAAATCAAAGAAAAACGGCAAATCCGGAAAAAAATCTAAAAATTCGTCTCAAAACAGTGGCAGCCATTATCAGGGCAGAAAAAAATAAACGGGAGGAACAGCAGCCGTGATCAAAGAGGTTATTATTACAGCCGATACATTGGAAGAGGCTGAACAAAAAGCAAAAGCGCAGCTGCAGTCGGAAGAGATCCAGGTGGAAGTGCTCGTGCAGCCGGAAAAGAAAAAATTCGGCCTTTTCGGAGGCAACCCGGCAAAGATCCGGGCTTTTATCGAGCTGACCCCGCTGGACTGCGCCAAAAAATATCTGGATGAGATCCTGTCGAAGATGGGCATTCAGGAGTATACCATTTCGGCGGAAGAAGTGGAAGGCGGAGCCGTGCTGAATATTGAAGGGGAAGACGTCGGCTTTGTCATCGGCCATCGGGGAGAAACACTGGATGCCCTTCAGTATCTCTGCGGCCTGGTGGCCAATCATGTGGATAATGAATATTACCGCATTTCCATCAATATCGGAAATTACCGGGAAAAAAGAGAAAAGACCCTCGAAGGTCTTGGCAGAAAATTAGCGTTCAAAGCGGTCAAGACCGGCATTAAAACCACGCTGGAGCCGATGAATCCGTATGAAAGACGAATCATTCATACGGCAGTGCAGAAGGTGAGAGGCGCTACCTCCTGGAGTGAGGGCGAAAACCTTCAGCGTCATGTGGTGATCGGGCCTGACCCGGAGTATAAGCCCTCTCCCCGTGAGCGGGGGGGCTATCGGGGACGGCAGCAGCGCAGCAGCAATTTTGCCAAAGACGGCTCCTACACCCGCAGACCTCGTTCCTCCGGTTATCAGCGCCGTCAGTACGGTGAGGGGGAAACGCATCTTCAGGACAGCACGTTCAGCTCTTTTGAACAGGAAGAATCCTCTTTTTCTTCTTCCAGAGCTTCCATCAATGAACAGCCCGGAACTTCTTTGTACGGGAGAATTCAGGTGAAAAAACCCGAAGACAGCACCCTCGGTTCCGAATAAGAATCGGGCTTTGTCGGAAGGGGAGCCGTTCGCAATCCAGAAAACAAGGCCGGTGATGTCATTTTCACCGGCCTTTTTTGATACTGCTGCCCGGTGCAAATCAGCCGGAAGCAGTGTTATAGTCACAATAGTATTTTGTAATCATAATACTATGAAATAATAATCCACATACCCGACAGGGTCTCCGGCGGGTATGCGGAAAAAATGTTTTCCACTGTTTTTGAGAAACGGTGGAAAAAGGGGAGAAGACGATGGGAGAAACAATTGCGGCCATTTCCACGCCTCCGGGAGCGGGCGGCATGGGCGTGATCCGTATGTCCGGTTCGCAGGCTTTGAAAATAGCGGGAAAAGTGTTTTGTCCCGTTTCCGGAACACCGGTGACGGAGATGAAGGGGTACCGGGCTGCCTACGGAAAGGTTCTGTTTGAAAACGAGATGATCGATGAGGCTGTGGCGCTGGTGTTCCGGGCGCCGCACAGCTATACAGGGGAAGATGTGGTGGAAATTTCCTGTCACGGCGGGATGTTTCTGACGAAAAGAGTCCTGCGGGCGGTTCTTTCCGCCGGGGCTCGTCCGGCTGAAGCAGGGGAGTTTACCAAGCGGGCTTTTCTGAATGGAAAAATGGGATTGACGGAAGCGGAATCGGTGATGGATCTGATTTCTGCCGGAGGCACGCAGGCGGCCAGGGCGGCGCTGTCTGCGCTGGACGGACGGCTGCATGAACGGATCAATCATGTAAAAGACGAGCTGCTGTCGTTGGCGGCGCATTTGTCCGCCTGGGCGGATTATCCGGAAGACGAGATCCCGGAAGTGGACGAAGAAGAAATTGCTGCTTCCCTGACAAACGCCCGGCAGGAGCTTTCGGCGCTTCTTAACGAATATGATACCGGAAGGACTCTGCGGGAAGGTGTCAGCACGGTCATTATCGGCCGTCCCAATGTAGGAAAGTCCACGCTGATGAATCTGCTCGCCGGGTGTGAGCGCTCCATTGTCACCAGCGTTCCCGGCACCACAAGGGACGTCATTGAAGAAACCGTCATGTTGGGAGATGTGCCGCTGCGGCTGTGGGATACGGCCGGGATCCGGTCCACCGATGACCCGGTGGAAAGCATTGGCGTTCAGCGTGCCAAAGAGCGGCTGAAAAGGGCCGGGCTGATCTTTGCCGTTTTCGATGCGTCGGAGCCGCTTTCGGAGGAAGACCGGGAACTCCTGTCTATGCTTCGGGAAGTGCCTTCGGTGGCCATCGTCAATAAAACCGATCTGCCTGCCTGCATTGAACTGGACGAACTGCGGGAAAAAACCGGTGAACTGGTTTGCCTTTCCGCCAAAAACGGGGAAGGGCTGGAGGAACTGACAGAGGTGGTTTCGCGCCTGCTTGGAACGGCGGCTCTGGATCCTTCTCAGGGCTTGCTGGCCACGGAGCGGCAGCGAGCCGATGCACAGGCTTCTCTTGCTTCTGTGGAAGAAGCCCTTTCCGTTTTGAAAAGCGGCATGACGTTTGATGCGGTCACGGTCGTGCTGGAAGAAGCCATTGATCATCTGATGGAACTAACTGGGGAAAGAGTTTCAGAAGCGGTCGTAGACAGGGTATTTTCCCGGTTTTGTGTGGGAAAATAAGGGTACCTCAATCAAAGGAGTGACCCGTATGCCGCAGACTTCTTCTACTGCCGGAAGCCGGCAGAAAACCCTTTTGCTGCTTTCGGCACTGGCTGTTTTTTTCGTGGTAGACCTGCACAGCCGGAATGCTTTCGGACTAATGACCAGTGTTTTCCCGTATGAATCGTTTTTTATCCCTCTGTTTGTTTTCATCGCCGGAGCCTTTTTCCGCTTGGAAGATGCAAAGCATCCGCTGCGCTATGTCTGGAAACAATGCAGACATTTGCTGTTTCCCTATGCGGCCGTCAATGGGGGAGCGGCGGCGGTGATCCTGCTGCTTCGCCAGCGGTGCGGGGAGATCCGGTGGACGGCGGATTTTCTTCCCTCCGCTGAAGGAGAAACCTCTCTGACGGCGCCGGCCCGTCTTTTGCCGCTTTTGTTTTTTATTGGTGTTCTGTATCTGTTTTTTCAATGGGCTGTCCCACGGCAGCATCCCCTGCTGACCTTTTTGCTGCTTTCTCTTGTCAGTATGGGCTGTGTTGGTTTATCCGAGACGGATTCGGAAATCAAAGCATTTATCCTAAAAATCGGCTGCTTTCTTCCTTTTTTTCATCTGGGCGCCGTATATCAGAAAATGCCTGCGGTTTTTTTCCGAAAACTGCCTTTGACCGGTAGTTTGCTTTTGTCGGCGGGGGTCAATATTCTGCTGCTTTTGTTCGGAGTAGACCTGTCGGCCGTTTCCTGGGAGAATCTGTCGAGCCTTCCGGTTTTTCTTGCGTTTCTTCCGCTTGTGATCGGATTGTCCGGCATGATCTTTTGGCTGGCGCTGTCGGAAATCATGGCGCCGGTGCTGGGAAACAGCCACCTGATGGCTCTGCTTTCACAGCATATGTTCGGCATTCTTTGTTATCATATCGCTGTATTTACCGCTTTCAATTGGTTTTTATCCCGCTGGCCCGCCACCCAAAATAGTTTCGACCTGAAGGCCTTTTCTGCTGATGGCGGGTTTTATCTTCTCACTACTCCGGATGGCATCCGGAATTGTTATGTCTTTGTCGGCCTTTTTGGTTCGCTTTTGATCTGTATGATCACTGCCGGACTGAAAAAACTGGCGCTGTCCGCTTTTCGGACGGCAGCACAACGGAAATGTTTCACATGAAACATTTTCAACCATTTTCAGACAGGAATCGGATTGTTTCATGTGAAACAGTTCAAAATCGTTCGTCAGGAACAAGGAGAGAAATGATCCATGACATTTTTAGCTGGAGAATTTGACGTAGCGGTGATCGGGGCCGGTCATGCCGGCATTGAAGCCGGACTGGCCGCCGCAAGGCTGGGGTGCCGCACCGGTGTGTTTACCATCAATATGGACGCTGTGGGCAACTGTCCCTGCAATCCTTCCATCGGGGGAACGGCCAAAGGTCATTTGGTGCGGGAAATTGATGCCCTCGGCGGGGAAATGGGGAAGGCGGCCGATGAATGCTTTTTGCAAAGCCGGATGCTCAACCGGGGAAAAGGACCGGCTGTGCATTCCCTGCGGGCACAGATCGACCGCAGGGCCTACAGCACCCGCATGAAACATACCTTGGAACGGCAGGAAAACCTTGAACTCCGGCAGGCGGAAATCACCGACCTGCAGCAGACGGAGGATGGCCGCTGGCTGCTGACGACCCGTTTGGAAGCCCAGTATCTTTCTAAAACGGTGATCATAGCGACCGGAACCTTTTTGGGAGGCCGGATCTATGTGGGTGATGTTTCCTATGAAAGCGGTCCCGATGGAATGTTTCCGGCTGCGTTTCTGCCGTCTTCTCTGGAAAAATTAGGAATGTCCATCCGGCGCTTCAAAACCGGCACTCCGGCCCGGGTGCTTCGTTCCAGCATTGATTTTACAGACCTCGAAGAGCAAAGCGGGGACGAGCCGATTGTTCCGTTTTCCTTTGAAACGGAAGATCCGGGAGAAAACCGGGTCAAATGCTATGTAAGCTGGACAAACGACCGAACCAAAGAGGTGATTTTGCAGAATATCTCCCGTTCCCCGATGTATAGCGGGAAAATCGAAGGAGTAGGGCCTCGGTATTGCCCGAGCATTGAGGACAAGATCGTCCGGTTTGCGGATAAGCCCCGGCATCAGTTGTTTATCGAACCGTGCGGAATGGACACCGAGGAGATGTATATTCAGGGAATGTCTTCTTCTCTGCCGGAAGACGTGCAGCTTGAGTTCTATCATACGATCAAAGGGCTGGAACATTGTGTCGTGATGCGTCCGGCGTATGCGATCGAATACGACTGCTGCGACCCCGTGCAAATGGATCATACGCTGGAGTTCCGGGATTTTCCGGGATTGTACGGCGCCGGACAGTTCAACGGAAGTTCGGGCTATGAAGAGGCGGCGGCGCAGGGACTTATTGCCGGCATCAATGCGGCGCTGAAAGTACAGGGGAGAGCGCCCCTGCTGCTTGACCGGGCGGGGTCCTATATCGGCACGCTGATCGACGATTTGGTGACAAAGGGCTGCAACGACCCGTACCGCATGATGACGTCCCGGAGTGAATACCGCCTGATTCTCCGGCAGGATAACGCAGACCTTCGGTTGACGCCTTTTGGAAAGGAAGTCGGCCTGATCTCTGAAGAGCGATGGAAGCGGTTTTGTCAGAAGCGGGAGAGGATCGAAAAGGAATTGGAGCGGATCCGGAAAACGGTGATCTCTCCTTCCGAAGAGGTCAATGCCTTGCTGGAATCTTGCAAAACGGCCGCAGTCCAATCCGGCGTACATATAGCGGAATTACTGAAGCGGCCTCAGCTCAGTTATGAGGCGCTCAAGCCCATCGACCGCACAAGAGAGGAAACCGACCCGGCTGTTTTAGAACAGGTGGAGATCGAGATCAAATACGAGGGCTATATCCGCAGGCAGCTTCAGATCGTGGAGCAGGTTAGAAAAATGGAAAGCAAACTGCTCCCGAAAGATATCTGCTACGAAGCCATCGAGGGCCTGCGGCTGGAAGCGAGGGAAAAGCTCTCCCGTGTCCGTCCGGAAAACGTGGGACAAGCCAGCCGGATTTCCGGGGTCAGTCCGGCGGATATTTCCGTGCTGATCATTTATTTGTCGACTCTGAAAAACCGTACCGAGGAGGATAGCCTATGTTGATGGAAAAGTTGGAAACGTGGAGCAAAGAACATCACCTGCCGCTTGAAAAAGAGCAGCTTGCACAGTTTGAAACCTACGCAAAGCTCCTGCTTCTTTGGAATGAGCGGATGAATCTGACAAGGATCACCGATGAGGAAGGAATCGTTGTCAAACATTTCATTGACAGCCTGACACCGGCTTGTTTTTACGACTTCTCCGGAAAAGAGCTTATCGACATCGGGACCGGCGCCGGTTTTCCCGGCATTCCGCTGAAGATTATGTTTCCCTCCCTGAAACTTACCCTGATGGACAGTCTGCAGAAAAGGCTGCTGTTTTTGGAGGAGGTTTGCCGGGAATTGGATCTATCCGCAAAAACCGTGCATTCCAGAGCCGAAGAAGGAGGAAACTCCCCCTTGTATCGGGAACAGTTTGATATTGCCATTTCCCGTGCGGTGGCGGGTCTGCCGACGCTGTCGGAATACTGCCTTCCGTATGTAAAGGTGGGGGGCGTGATGATTGCGAGGAAAGGGCCGGACGGTCAGAAAGAATTGGAAATGGCGGAAAGGGCAATCGACCTTCTCGGAGGGATCATGCGCAGCAAAAACGACCTGACACTTCCGGACGGCAGCCAGAGGTGTGTGCTGATTGTGGACAAGGCAAAGCCAACGCCTTCCTTGTACCCGAGAAGAGGAGTCAAAATCAGCAAAAGGCCGATTGAATAATCGGAGAATCTTCCACCGATTTTGGTGGAAATGTGGAAAACAAAAACCGGTGTTTCCACCGGTTTCCACCGCAAGTTTTCAACAGGAGTTTAAAACCCTGTTGAAAACTTGTTTTTTTATAAGGAAAACTTCTGTATCCCGGCTGAACTTTCAACATTTTGCGGAAAAGTTGGTGGAAAACCGGGGGAAACGCCGGGGAAACGCCGGGGAAACCTGCCGGGGGAAACGCCGGGGGGAAACCCTTTTTGGAAAAAGGGTTATCCCCCCGGACCCCCCTTCCTAAAAACTTGCATTTTAAATTTTTGTATTAGAAAAAGGGTCATTCCCCGGCTCTTCCTAAAAACCTGCACTTTGAATCTTTCATTAGAAAAAGGGTTATTCCCCGGCTCTTCCTAAAACCTGCACTTTGAATTTTTCATTAGAAAAAGGGTTATTCCCCGAGGAGAACAAGCAGCCCGTTCTCAGACAGCCTTCCCTCCGGAAAAACGTAAAGCCGAAGAAAAACCTCAAACACAGGAGCATGATTTATTGAGTCGACGCACTCAGCGCTTCATTCGATCATCCGGCCGAGCGGGCAGAGGGGGCGTTCTGTTTCGGGATGCGGACGGTATATTCGGTGTAGGTATCCGTTTCGTTTCGATGGGAAACCGCCCGGATGCCGGCGGACTGCATGGTGCTGACGGCGTTGTCGATCGTGTTTTCAAAAATGCGGACGTTTTTGATAATAAACCGGTTGGTCTGCAGCAGACGGCGCTGACGGTTTTTTTCGGAAAGAACGGCGTCTATGTACTCTCCGGTGCGAGCGACGTTCATGCGCTCTTCAATGATCTCCCCCAGAACGATCTGACGAAGGGTCTTATCCTTGATCCGCAGCAGTTCCAGCGCATGGCCTTCTTTGAGGCGGTAGCGGTCAAGCAGGTCCAATTCTTCCCGGCTGAGTTCGAGAATCTGCAGCCGGTCAAAAATATCGGAAGGGTGCCGCCCGGTCTGAAAGGCAATTTCGGAAACGCTCAGGTGAAGCTGTTCGATCATGCATCGGATGGCTTTGAGTTCATCCAGAAACGGAGGAGGCGCTGATTCCGCATCGGTGGTCAGCGACAAAATGGCCGCTTCTTGATCGGAGCAGTGCAGCACCAGACAGGGCACTCTTTTTTGTCCGCAGAGGGCAGCACTTCTCAGCCGTTTTTCCCCGCTGATGAGTTCGTATTCTTTGGAGCCGTAAGGCCGCACCAGAAGAGGCTGAAGAATTCCATGCCGCCGGATGCTCCAGGCCAGCCGGTTCAGCTCCTGCGGTTCGTATTTTTTTCGCAGCGGAATGCGGGGCGGGCGGATCCTACGGATGGCAATAAAACAAACGTGTGTATGAAATGGCCGGTTGAGCTGCATAAACCTTTCTCCTTTCCCTGACGGTCAGACTCTATCGTCAGTATAGCATTTCCTCCCGGCAAGGATTGTCAAAGCCTGTCAGCGGCAGCGTGACCCAAACGGCAAAAGTCCCCGCAGGAATCCCGGGATGGTTTTGACCCGTCATCGTCTTTGCATGGAAAACCGTTTTTGGAAAGAAGGAGGCGGTTTTGGATTTTTTTCTGCAAAATAAGGTTTTCATTTGAGCTTTTTTTTGCTATAATAGTAGCTGCGGCCCATGCCAGACGGTGCGGGCGATGGCTAAACAGATGTCTGTTGTTTCACATGAAACAATGCTCTGTTTAAGGAGGTACACAGATTGGGAAAAATAATAGCAGTTACAAATCAGAAGGGCGGAGTCGGAAAGACGACAACGGCGGTCAACGTCAGCGCCGGGATTGGAAAGTTGGGGAAAAAATGTTTGTTGGTGGACGTCGACCCGCAGGGAAATGCCACCAGCGGCGTGGGCGTTGACAAAAGAAATATCGTCCACTCTTCCTACGAAATGATGGTAAACGGCGTGAAGGCGGAAGAAGCGGTGGTACATACGAAGTTTGATCAGTTAGACCTGATCCCTTCCAGCCTGGAACTGGCGGCCGCCGATCTCGAATTAGCGGAATTGGAGCACCGGGAAGCCCGGCTGAAACAGGCGCTGGCCCTGATCAAAGATCAGTATGATTTTATTTTCATTGACTGCCCGCCTTCTCTGGGATTGATCACGACCAATGCGCTGTGCGCCGCCAATACGATTTTGGTGCCCATCCAGCCGGAATATTATGCACTGGAGGGCTTGTCGCAGCTTATGAACAGCGTGCGGATCATCAAGCGGCGGTATAACAGCTATTTAGATATTGAGGGCGTGCTGCTGACGATGTATGACGGACGGCTGAATCTGACGCAGCAGGTGGTCAGCGAGGTGAAAAAGTTTTTCCCCCGGAAGGTGTTTTCAACAGTCATTCCCCGAGGGGTGCGTCTTTCCGAGGCGCCCAGCTTCGGGATGCCAATCATGTATTACGATAAAAGCAGCAAGGGATCGACTTCCTATATGGAGCTGGCTCAGGAGATCGTTCGCAATCAGCCAAAATAAACAGTGAGGTGAAGACATATGGCTCCGAAAAAAGGCGGGCTTGGAAAAGGATTGGATCTGATTTTTATGGAAAATGAGACCGATGACGGCAGCACGGCGATCACGCTAAAAATCAGCGATATTGAACCGAACCGGGCACAGCCCCGACAGGATTTTGATGAAGAGACCCTGCGGGAATTAGCGGATTCCATCGCCGTTCATGGGGTGCTTCAGCCCTTGCTGGTGCGGCCGCTGCCGGACGGCGGGTATCAGTTGGTGGCAGGAGAAAGACGCTGGCGGGCCAGTCGGATGGCAGGGCTGACGGAAGTGCCGGTGGTCGTGCGGGAAATGACCGATGCGGAGATGATGCAGATCTCCCTGATCGAAAACCTTCAGCGGGAAAACCTGAACCCGATCGAAGAAGCGATGGGGTATCGGGCGCTTTCGGAATCATATGGTCTGACGCAGGAGGAAATATCCCGTTCGGTCGGAAAAAGCCGTCCGGTGATCGCTAATGCGATGCGGCTTTTGAAACTGCCGGAAAGCGTGCTGGAGATGGTGTCGCAGGGGAAAATTTCCGCCGGTCACGCAAGGGCGCTGCTTTCGTTTGAAGAAGAAGAGGCTATGCTGAAAACCGCGGAGATGATCACGAAAAACGATCTGACGGTGCGGGACGTGGAAAAGTTCGCTAAACGAGCCAACGAGGCTCGCCGGGCCCAGACAGCCACGGTGCCGGTACATAGCCGGGATTCGTTTTATGATGAGGTGGAGCTGGCGCTGAAAGAACATCTCAGCCGGAAGGTACGGGTGAGAAACGGAAAAGAAGGCGCCGGAGGCGTGCTGGAAATTGAGTTTTACAGCGAGGAGGATTTGGCGGAGCTGGCCAAGCTGCTGGAATGAGGCGCCGCAATCGCAGTGCGCCATTGGAGTCGGTTTTCCTTCGGATTCAGGTTATTCCGAAGAGCGTACTCCAAGGGCACTTCCAACGGGCGGCTGCTCGGCTCAGATAATAAGGAATACTGCTGTTCTGTGGCAGGTTTTCGGAATGCCTGCCCTCTCTATTCTTCGTAAGTTTTTAGGAAGGGGGTTCGGGGGAGAACCCTTTTTTCAAAAAGGGTTTCCCCCGGCAGGTTTCCCCGGCAGGTTTCCCCGGCAGGTTTCCCCCGGCAGGCGGCGGGGGAAGAAAAAAGGGTAGCCATGATAAGGAAAGTGTGGTATAATGAAGGGGAAGCGGGAACGCTGAGAAAACGATGACAATTATTGAAACAAAAAGGAGACATACCGTATGCTGGATATCAGGATGATTAGAGAAAAACCGGATGAGGTCAAAGCGAGGATCCAAAAAAGAGGAATGAACTTAGATGAAACGATCGATTCCATTCTGAAAACGGATTCTTTCAAGAGAATGCTGCTCGGAGAAGTGGAGTCCATGAAGGCGGAGCAGAATGCCGCCAGCAAACAGATTCCGCAGATCATGAAAGCCGGGGGAGATGCGTCGGAGATCAAAGCCCGCATGAAAAACCTGGTGGCTCGGATTCAGGAGATCGAAGAAAAGTTAGGGGAAGTGGACGTACAGTTAAAGGATATGATGCTTTCCCTTCCGAATCTTCCCGATGAAGACGTAGCCCCCGGAGATAAGGAAGGAAACGTTCCGCTGCGCTATGTGGGCGAAAAGCCGGTTTTTTCCTTCCCGATGAAAAACCATGTGGAGCTGTGCGAAAGCCTGGGCATGATCGATTATCAGCGGGGCGCCAAGATCGCCGGAGCCGGAAGCTGGCTGTACCGGGGAGAAGGCGCCCGTCTGGAATGGGCGCTGCTGAACTTCTTCATCAATGAGCATATCAAGGACGGGTATGAGTTCATTCTTCCTCCGCATATGCTGGGCTATCAGTGCGGCTATGTGGCAGGGCAGTTCCCGAAGTTCAAGGACGAGGTGTATTGGATCAAGAATCCCACCAGCAACGACGAAAAGTTCATGCTCCCCACCGCCGAAACCGCTCTGGTCAACCTTCATCGGGATGAGGTGCTTTCCACGGAGGACCTGCCGAGAAAGTATATCGCCTACACCCCCTGCTACCGCCGGGAAGCCGGAAGCTATCGTTCGGAGGAACGGGGCATGATCCGGGGACATCAGTTCAATAAAGTTGAAATGGTGCAGTACACCGAAGAGGATAAATCCGATGCCGCTTTTGAAGAGCTGGTTGCCAAAGCGGAGCGTTTGGTGACGGAGCTGGGGCTGCATTACCGGCTGAGCAAATTGGCTGCCGGGGATTGTTCCTTCTCTATGGCCAGAACCTACGATATTGAAGTGTGGATCCCCAGCATGGAGATCTACAAGGAAGTCAGCTCGGCGTCCAACGCCCGTGACTATCAGGCCCGCCGGGGCAATATCCGCTACAGAGGACAGGACAAGAAAATGCATTTTGCCCATACGCTGAATGCCTCTGGTCTTGCCACCAGCCGGGTGATCCCTGCCATCGTGGAGCAGTATCAGAACGAAGACGGTTCCGTGACCGTTCCCGAAGTGCTGCGGCCGTATATGGGCATTGACGTGATCAAACCGAAGGCATAAGAAATCAAAACCGAAAAAGCCCGCTTTTCCTTTGAAAGAAGAGCGGGCTTTTGTGCATGGGGAAGATGACAGCGCCGGATAAGCGTCCGGGGATTTTGTATAGTTTTTGGAGGATAATTGCTAAAAAGTATTGAAATGCAAATGAAAAAAGTGTATAATGAGCATGAATAAACGTTTTTGCGGGCAGTGTCCACGGAGAGGAAAACGGACGGCTGCACCGTTTGCACATTTTATTTGACGGAGGTATACCTTATGAAAAAGAAAACTATCTTTGCTGTCCTGTTGGCCATGACGCTTGCGGCCGCTCCGGCTTGTCTGATGAGCGGATGCAGCGGCAAAACGGTGTATTTAGCCGATGATAATGTTACGGTCATTACCGAAGCGGAATATAACCAGCTTCACGGACAGACCAGCGGAGCCGCCAACACTTCGAATGCAGCCGCTTCTACGCCGGCTGAATCCACGGCTGCTCCCGCAGAATCCAGCGCGGCTCCCGCAGAATCCAGCGCTGCTCCGGCAGAATCCAGCGCGGCTCCGGCAGAATCCAGCGCGGCTCCGGCAGAATCCAGCGCGGCTCCGGCAGAATCTTCCGAGAAGATCGTTATTACCTTTGTAAAGCCGGAAAAATGGGAGACCGCCTACGCACACGTCTATGAAAAAGACAAGGATGCCAATCTGGAAGAGACCAAGAAGAACGGCGACTTCCCCGGACAGGAAATGACCGATAACGGCGACGGCACCTACAGCTATGAGATCCCCTCCGATATTCCGGATCCCGTGGTTATGTTCAGCGACGGCAAGGAAGGCCCCAACCAGTGGCCGAGAGTCAGCCCGCTGGCAGTCGAAAACGGAAAGGTCTACGAAAAAGGCTGATCGCATCTCCCAATAGATCCCACACGCAGGCGGGCCCCTAAACCCTCCTGCGTGTTTTCCTACACAAACAACCTATCAGAAAGAAGGAATACACGATGAAACATCGCAAATGGCTTTCTCTGCTGCTGACGGCTGCTCTGGCTGTTTCGGCGGCAGGCAGTTTTTCAGGCTGTTCGGATAACGGCTCGCCCGCTCCCCAGACATCCGCTCAGACGTCCGCCCCCGCCGCGGAACCGCTTTCGGCGGAATTGACCGCTCAGTTCGGCTTGCGGCAGGATTTGAAAGAGGGCGTCATCCTCCACGCCTGGAGCTGGAGCTTCCAGACCATTAAGGAATCTATGGCGGATATTGCGGCGGCCGGGTATTCGGCGGTGCAGACATCTCCCGCCAATGCCGTGGTCGTCGGCGGCGACGGCGGAATGCAGCTTATGGGCCGGGGCAAATGGTATTATCAATATCAGCCGACCGATTGGACCATCGGCAATTACCAAATGGGCACGGAGGAGGATTTCAAAGCGATGTGTGCTGAAGCGCACCGCTTTGGCATTAAGGTGATCGTGGACGTGGTGCCGAATCATACGGCGGCGGACAAATCGGCTGTGTCCCAGAACCTGATCGACGCTGTCGGGGGAATCGATAAACTGTATCATAAAAACGCCGGTGAGGGGATCACCAATTACGGAGACAGAATCCAGTGCACCACCCGCTCCCTTTCCGGTCTGCCGGACGTGAACACCGAAAACCCCGCTTTTCAGGAATACTTCATCAAATACCTGAATCAGCTGATCGCCGACGGCGCCGACGGCTTCCGGTATGATACCGCCAAGCATATCGGCCTGCCCGATGACCCCAAGGAAGAGGACGGCTATACCAATAATTTCTGGGAGCAGGTCACGACAAAAATCGACAAGGCAGGGGAAATCTTCAATTACGGCGAAGTGCTGCAGGGCGATAATGAGCGGCTGACCGATTACATCAAAGCCATCGGGCATACCACGGCAAGCGATTACGGTTCCAACGTGCGCTCGGCCATCAAGCCCGGCCGGTTTATGGCGGACAGCTTTTCCGACTTTTCCGCCGGCGGCAGCACCGATGTGGTGACGTGGGTGGAATCGCACGATAATTACACCGACAACAGCTCTTCCGGCCTGACCAGTGATATGATCGTGCAGGGCTGGGCGATCATCGCAGCCAACGGACAGGGGACTCCGCTGTTCTATGACAGACCCTACGGGGCAGAGCCTGGAAAACAATGGGGCACGATGAACCGGATCGGCGCAGCCGGAAGCGATTTGTATAAAGATCCCCGTGTGGTGGCGGTGAACCGCATGAGAAACCTTCTCGTGGGAGAACCGACCGAATATTCCAATCCGGATAAAAGCGCCAACGTCAAACTGCTGATGATCGCCAGAGGCGCCAAGGGCGTGGTGCTGGTCAACGGAAAAACGCAGGACCTGACCATCAGCGTGGACACCAAGCTCCCGGATGGGACCTATCCGGACAGGGGCGGCGTTTGCGGAGAGTTCAAAGTGGCCGGAGGCAAACTGTCCGGAACCGTCAAGGCGGGCAATATCGCCGTGCTGTATAATGACGGCTATACCGACCCGGTGGCGATGCCGAAACTGTCCGTGGAAACCGATACCTTCATCACCACCGAAAGCTCCCTGACCGTTCCGCTTCATGTGTCCGGTGCGGATAAGGGAAGCTATGAACTTGACGGAAAAACCGCCGACTTTACCGACGGCGAAAAGGTCACGATTGCCGTGCCGGCGGACGGAGCTGCCGCCCTGAAGCTCACGGCAGTGAATGCACAGGGATTGACCGCTTCCATGACCTTCTATTTTACCATGATGAAACCCGTTCAGGCCGGAGAAGAGATCAGCTTTATCAAGCCGGATTCCTGGGGAAAAGATATCAGTGTGTATATCTATGATGAAACCGTGAAGCCGACCGTGGTGAACGCCGATTGGCCCGGTGAGAAAATGACGCTGAAAGATGACGGCACCTACACCTATACCGTAACCAAAGAGTGGAAATCCGGTCTGGTTATTTTCAGCGACGGCAGCGGCAATCAGTACCCGGCGGCTATGGAACCGGGACAGGCGCTGGAAGCCGGCAAGGAATACAGCCCGCCGGCCGCCTCCTGAGATGGATGGCAAAGAAAATCGGATTCCATCACCGGCTCTGTACGAGAACAAAATCATTCAGCAGATGACTGTCTGACAGTAAAAAACCGTTCCTGCCTTCAGGCTACAGGCAGGAACGGTTTTACTAATATTTCTCACATATTTTACAGAGGCGATACCCCATGGCTTTGATCTGACGAATGGTTTCTGCTTCCTTTGCTTTGGTTGTCGTGATGATCTCTTCGTTTTCCGGAAGTATTTTTTCCGCTGCCCGGCATGTATGCGTATGATAGACATGGGTGTTTGTGTTCAGAATGAAAACGATTGTATCGGCGGTTTGCTCTTCGATTCTTCGGGATTCCTCCGCCCGCCGGCAGCGTGACGCTGCACCCATATCCGGGGGAGTGCCCCCGGACCCCCCTTCCGGGGCTTAAGCTTGATGAAGATGCCAAAAGTCTTGCAAAGGAGGGAAAAGTTTCGGTCCAGCCTTTTCAAAGGCTGGCAGAGTCCAGAGACAGCGTCTCTGGT
>CACYCG010000173.1 GCA_902772855.1 uncultured Ruminococcus sp. | reverse complement strand
GTTGCTCCGGTGGGCAGATTGATGACGTCCCCTTTGGGGGTAAACACAAACACCTCTTCCGGCACCAGATCCATTTTGATCGTGCGAACGATGTCGGTGGAATCGTTATCATTCTGGTTTTCCAGCATTTTCCGGATCCAGACCAGACGGTCGTCGAGGGAATCTTTTTTCGTGACGCCTTCTTTGTATTTCCAATGGGCAGCGATACCGTATTCAGCAGTGTAATGCATTTCCCAGGTGCGGATCTGGATCTCAAAGGGAACGCCTTCTTTGCCGATAACAGTGGTGTGAAGGGATTGGTACATATTTGGCTTCGGTGTGGAGATATAATCCTTGAAGCGATTGGGAAGCGGCTTGAACAGGTCATGTACCACGCCGAGAACGTTGTAGCAGTCGGCAACGGTTTCCACAATAATTCTCACAGCAAAGATGTCGTAGATCTGATCCATAGTGCGGCCTTTCATGAAGGTCTTTTTATAGATCCCATGGATGCTTTTAACACGTCCTTCAATATATACGTTGCTGATTTCCTCTTTCAAACGGTCGCTGAGCTGCTGCTTGATGTCGGAAATGAAGGTTTTTCTGTCCTTGCTTTTGATGGCAAGCTGCCGTTCGATCTCATTGTAGCCGACCGGGTCCAGATAGCGGATAGAGAGGTCTTCGAGCTCTTCTTTGATAGCCCGGATTCCCAGCCGGTGAGCGATCGGGGCATACACCTCCATGACTTCCAATGCTTTATCCCGACGATGCTGTTCTTTCATGCATTCGATGGTACGCATATTATGCAGGCGGTCGGCTAACTTGATGATGATGACCCGGATGTCATTGGACATGGCGATCAGCATTTTCCGGATGTTTTCCGCCTGCTGTTCCTCCCGGGAAGAATAGGGGATCTTGCCCAGTTTGGTAACGCCGTCAATGAGGCGGCCGATCTCGGAGCCGAACTTTTTGGTGATCTCCTCCAGGGTGACAGGGGTGTCTTCCACCACATCATGCAGAAGAGCAGCAGCGATAGACTCGGAATCCATTCCCAGCTCGGCCAGAATACAGGCTACGGTGGTGGGATGGAGAATATAAGGAATACCAGATGCCCGGCGCTGATCTCCATGCATTTTTTCTGCCAGTTGGTACGCCTCTTCGATCAGCTTGTAATTATATACTTGACCGTTTTTATGCAGCAATTCGATCAATTCGTTATAATCCTGATAATATTTCGGTTTGTCAGGCATGATGAATATCTCCCTTCAATTTTTGATAGATAGTGGAACTGTCAAGGTCAACTTTTGAGGAAGAAGCTGGCAGGGTGACGTGGAGCATATCTATATTTCTTTCATAGCGGATCAGAGACAGCTCGGCAAAGATATCCAGGATCATCAGGAGCTTGAAGGCCCCTATCCCCGATTTCTGCAGATGAAACACCAGAGAATCAATACTGTAGATCGGACGGACATTGGCACGAAAATATTTATAGACAGCGGCAAAATCTTCCCGGACGGGACATTTGGACAGAATATTGTCTTTTCTGCCGTTTCTGCGGTACAGTTCGTAATCCTGTATTTCATACATAACGGCGCTTTGGTCAAATTCAGACAGCCGGATATCCTTAATGATAAACGACAGGGACTGCACCCCCCGGTATTCGTTGCGCTCTAAATTGACTGCAATGTCAAGCATTTCTCCTTCCCGGTAGGGGAACTCATCGGGGGTGATGAAAAACTTCATGGCATTGATATGGGTTTCCCCTCTGGATAAGGACAGTTTGAGGTGTTTTCCGTTTCCGAGCGTCGTGATCTTGTCAAGCTGCATATTTTTCAGTCCGAATAAGGGTTTGGGGTTTCCGCTTCCGAACGGCTCAAATTGCTCGATCTGCTGAAGCATATCCAGAGTAAGGAATTCCGGTTTCAGGCAAATATCAATACCGATGGACGGAAGGGGCATATAGGGAATCTGGTCGGCGTAGGCATTGATGGCTTCCGAAAAAGCCTGGATGTTTTCTTTTTTAATGCTGAATCCCACTGCCATAGGGTGCCCGCCGAATTTTTCCAGATACTTTGAGCAGGCAAAAACGGCATCTACCAGAGAAAACCCTTCCACGCTGCGCCCGGAGGCTTTGCAGACATCGCCATCTTCGGAAATGATAATGGAGGGTTTTCCGTACCGTTCGGTGACCCGTGAGGAAACGATCCCCACTACCCCGGCATTCCAGCCGGGGGAAGAAACGATGATGATCCGCTTCAGGGTCTGTTCGGGGTGTTCCTGAAGCTGAGAATGGATGGCCTGAAAGATCTCCGATTCTATCCCCTGCCGCTGGGCATTGAGGCTGTCGAGCAGGTCGGCTTTTTCTTCGGCGGTTTCCTCGTCTTCTGTCAGGAACAATCTGACGGCGTCATACGGGGACCCCAGACGGCCGGCAGCATTGATGCGGGGAGCCAGCCGGAACGCTATCGTATTGGAATCAATGGTTTTGCTCCCGGATTTTTCAATCAGACGGGAAAGCCCGATGCGGTCGGAGTTTTCAAGATAGAACAGGCCCGTGCGGACAATGCTCCGGTTTTCCTGCCGGAGCGAAACAACGTCTGCAACGGTTCCAAGGGCGGCTAAATCAGAATAGTTTTCCAGTATCGTGTCCGGATCCCCCGAAAGGGCTGTCAGCAGTTTGAGCACCAGTCCGGCTCCGCAATAATCTTTGAACGGGTAGGGGTCATCGAGGCGGTGCGGGTTTACAATGGCAACCGCACGAGGCAGTATCTCCGGAGGACGGTGGTGATCGGTGATAACGGTGTCCATTCCGAGGGAACGGGCCAGGTCGATTTCTTCCAATGCAGAAATGCCGTTGTCCACAGTAATGATCAGGGACACCCCCTGCTCTTTCAGATAGGAAACGGCTTTCTGATTCATGCCGTAGCCCTCTTCTCCCCGATCGGGGATATACATCATGACATCGGCGAAAACGGATTCTAAATAGGAATACAGCATCGCCGTGGAGGTGACGCCGTCACAATCGTAATCTCCGTATACGCAGATTTTTTCGTTCCGTTCCAGTGCCTGACGGATGCGCTCTACGGCTTTATCCATGTCTTTGATCAGAAAAGGATCGCTCCAATCCGGCTCTGTGCTGAGAAACCGGCTGATCTCTTCCCTGTTGGTTATGCCCCGTATGCTCAGCAGCATCGCCGTCAGCGCCGGGAGGCCAAGTTCATCTTTCAGCCGGTTGGCCAATGCTTTATCCAGCGGCGGAATAGCCCATTGTTTCATATGTTGTCCCCCCATTTCTGTATTATTTTATCATACCATTTTTTTGGCGGTTTAGCAACATTTTTCTCCTTTCAAATCACAGTTTTTTCTGATTTTTTTTACTCGTTCGGACAATGAGAAAGACCGGAAAAAATCGTACCATCGTCGGCAGAAAAAAGGAGAATCCGGTGAGAGTTTTCATATTGTTTACAAATATGAGTATCGAAAAGATGGAAAAATATGTTATGATGTCCGTAGTAGTGGGTTTTGTGCAGGTTAAAGAATAATCGTATCAGAAAGGAGGGCAGAATGCTTTCAAAACACAGGATCCATTATCGTGATATGCCTGTTTTTTGCAGTGCTCCGGGAAGGGGCCGTTTGCAAAACGGAACAGACGGCAGAACTATTACAGAAAGGTGTTGAGTATTCTATGAAGCACGAATTAGCAAGACGAGCGCTGAGTGTCGGGATTGCTTCGGTCATGGTAGGGTCCATGTTTATTCCCGCAGCTGCTCTGGATCCGCTGGAAATCTATCCTTTTGATGTCAGCGAAGGGTTTATTCTGGCGAGTTCCTATGGATCCTACGGAGATGATTTTGAATTGAAGGATCCTGACGGAGATGGCGTGTATTCCACTACCGTGGGGCAGAGCTTTGAGCCTTTTGGCGCCTATGTAGCCACCAAAGCCGACATGACCGACAACGGGGCCATGGTATTCTGGGGGGCAAAAGATAAAACCGGCAACAGTTATATGACGGAAGAATACGAATTCCCCGGCGATATGGTGTATGACACGGTCATCGAATTTGATACCCGAAAAGCCGACTATCATTTGTGGAGCATTAGCGCCTATACCGTGAAATCGTCCGCCTTGTACAAAGACGGTTTCAAGATTCAGGTGGATGGCGATTACTTTGATGATGAAGGTCAGATCATGACCGACCCTGACGGCGACGGGATCTATGAAGGATATCTGACGCTGAAAGAGGATTATGTGCAGGCCGGAAGGGCCGGTGTGATCTCTTTTACGATTGAAACCAATCATAACCCGGATTTCTTCTGGGGGCAGGCATCTGACGGAATGACGCTGTACGGACAGTCATTTGAAGTGGCTCCGACAAACAATCGTTCAGCCCATGTGTTTATTGACACCAACGGCGATGACCCGTATTACTGGACGACGGGATATATCATTGACTACAGCAAAAAGGGGTATTTAGCCGGACAATTCGGGATCTACGGGACCGCAACCGATTGGAGCGGTTCGGATGATATCCTGATGAGCGATGAGGACGGCGATGGAATCTATACCGGTCAGTTCCTTGCGAATGGCTCTGAAATGGCTTTCCAGGTTCGCACCTACAATTCTATGGATGCATTCTGGGGCTATGACAGCGAAACAGAGGGAACCATCCTGTACGGAGATTATTTCCTGACCGCTTTTGATTTCGGCTATACGGTCAATGTTTCCTTTGACACCAGAAACTCCAACCCTGCCAAATGGACAGTGTCTTTCAGCGGTGCATTTGATAAAAATGTGTTTCTGGCTAACGGGGTGGAAATCTACGGATATGACATCACCGAAGAAGGCGAAGAGGCTACCGGCAAACTGGAAGATCCGGATCATGACGGCGTTTACGTTGGAACGATCAAGCATCTCAGCGGCGAAGGTTCTTTCCATGTTCGTCTGACGGACGATCCCGATCATTTCTGGGGCATGGCTGCCAGAGGGATCACCTTCTACGGAGAGAATATTGCCTATGATGCTTACTGGACCGATACTCTCCGGGTTTCCTTTGACACAAACGATACTGATTTCCAGAAATGGTCTATTTCCTATGAGATCGTTTCCCGGGATGCTGTGGATCTGTACTACGACAGCCTGTATGTAATCTGCGATTCCAACGATTGGGGACAGAGGGATGAATACCGTCTGATGATGGATATGGACCAGGAGAACCCCGATCGGTATTACTACAATGCAGGAAGCTACCCCGGAACCAGAGAATACAAAATCACGATTGGAGCTGAAGATGACTGGAGCTATGACCTGAACTATATCTGGGGTGCAGAGGACAGCACCGGCAACTGCTTCGGCGCTTCCACCCCCAATTTAGTATTCTCTTCTTCGTATTATGAAGAGGGCAGGATCTGGATCGACACCAGCGACCCTGATTATCATAACTGGAAGACCTGGGTGGAGATCAAGAAGGATCCTGTTTCCATTACAAAAGGTGATACGGTCTTTAACGTTCTCGGCGATTTCAATGATTGGACCGACGGCGCTCTCTTCCTGAAGGATCCCGATGGCGACGGCGTGTACACAGCCTATGTGACCGGCCTTGCTCCCCGAACTTCTCAGTACTTTGAAGTGACTACCTTCGGCAATCGTGACAATTGCTGGTCTATGCCGGATAATAACGGCATCACCTATAATTGCAACAGCGGTATCTGCTCTATCTATTCTTCTTCTGCGGATGAAGTATACTGCATTTCTTTTGATACCAGAAACGCTGACTATCATTACTGGACAGTCACCAGTGCGCTGGCCGCTGCCGATGACCTGTATGCACCGACTCCTGCTTCCGAATTCTCTTATGAAAAAATCAACAATAATTCGGCAATCCGCATTACGAAATACAACGGAACCAGACGCATTCTGCATATTCCGGAAACGATTGAAGGACTGCCGGTTCGAATCATCGGAAGCAATTCCTGTTCGGGGAACAACAATATTCGTTCCCTGTACATTCCTTCCAGCGTGATCACCATCGAAAACAATGCCTTCTGGGAGGATCAGTTCCTTGATGAGGTGATCCTGAACGAAGGACTCCAGACCATAGGGTACGGCGCATTCAGCTATGTTCCCTGCAGCACCTATATGACGATCCCGTCCACGGTGACATTTATTGGGGAATGCGCTTTTGAGGGTACTTCTATTGTGACGCTGGATCTGAAACAAATGAGCGATTACACTCTTTCTCAATATGCTTTTTGCGATAGTTTCCCGCTGAAGAATATCATTATTCGTTCCAGAACGGTCGTCTTCCCGGCCAGCGGCGGCGTGTTCTCTAAGATGACAGGTGAATCAGAGGAAGTTGTTTTCCCGATGAATATGATTTGCTATCCGGATTCTACTGCCTGGGATTATGCGGCTAATCGGTACAACGATGAATACAGTGCTGAAAAAGAGATCTTTGAACTTCATGATTTCCTGAAGAACGATTCCGAACTTAAGAATGAATTTGTTGTCAAAGGAAACGCCTTTACCGTTCTGGGAAAAGCAAGCGAAGGTGTCGCCCCGTATCAGTTTGAATACTCTTACCGAAAAGCGGGCGCTTCGGGTTGGACGATCCTCAAAAATCTCAGCAAATCCACTTACGCTACCTACAAGCCCACCCTGACCGGTACATACGAATTCAAGGTGAAGGCTGTGGATTCGATTGGAGAAGTGGAAGAAAAAGTCATGACCGGCACGGTGGTCAGCAAACTGATCAACACGTCTGCCTTGAAGGAATCCACCATCGTAAAGGGCAGTAAAGTGACGGTCCTCCCCTCTGCCAAGGGCGGTGTAGATCCGTACAGCTTTGAATTCTATTACAAGAAGACGACTGCTGAATCCTGGACTCGGACCCGGATCACCGATGACGGCACCCTTGCTGTTACGTTCAGCTACTCCGGCGATTATCTGATCAAAGTGGTGGCCAAAGACCTATCCGGACAAAGCGCTGAAGCGGAGCTTCCGCTGACCGTTACGCTTCCGGCGTCCAACTTGTCCAATACGTCGACTATCAATAAAGAAACGGTTACAAAGGGCGATTCCTTTGTAGTGACTGCTTCTGCTTCCGGCGGCACGGCCCCCTACACGTTCTCCTGCTTCTATCGTGCGAAGGATGCCGAAAACTGGAAGACGGTTCAAAACGATGCCGACAATGCTTCTATTACCGTTACCATCAAATATACCGGCACCTACGAAATCAAGGTGACGGCAAAAGATAAGAACGGCAAAACGGCGGATATGATCTTTACCGTTACAGTCACCTCTGCAACGCCTCTGAAAAACGTGTCGACCATCAGCAGCACGAGCGTGACCAAGGGCTCCAGAGTTGTGATCACCGGCGCTGCGACCGGCGGTACCGGATCGTATGTGTTTACCTACTATTACAAAAAGTCGACTTCTGAAAAATACAACCGGATTGGCAGCCTGAATACGACGGAAACGACCGCTTCCTTCGTAACAGGCGCTGTGGCTGCCTATAACGTGAAAGTTATCGTTATGGATGAAGCCGGCACGAAGAAGACGAAGTACTTTACTGTGGAATCAACGGCAGCAGATACTGCTCTCTCCAATCAGTCTTTCCTGAGCGCTGATTCCGTTAAAAAGGGTACGGAAATTACGATTACCGGAGCTGCATCCGGCGGTACCGGCTCCTACACTTATCAGTTCTTTGTCAGAAAGAGCGGCGGAAAATACTGGACATCTGTTCCCGCCGATGACAATGGCACTTTTGCCATCTACAAACCGGCTTCTGCCGCAGCGTATGAGGTCAGAGTCATTGTTACGGACAGCGCCGGAGCAACCAGTGAGCTTATCCTGACATTCCTTTCTTTGGCATAAGCCTTACCAAATCAAAAGAAAACGGACAGCCCCGTACAAAGAGAGCTTCCTTGTACGGGGCCAAACGTCAGCGCAGCCGCACCCGGGCAGAAATGCTTTCGTGCGGCTGCGCTGTTTGTTTTTTGAATGGCGGGAAGTCATTCCCGGAGATACCAATACTGTTCCTGCTGGGCGACATACGGCTTTCCGTCTTTGTCTTCCCCTGTGATGTTTACTTGCTGAACAATGGCCTGCGCTCCGGAAGAATACTCCTTGATCTGGCAGGTAAGCGCCGTTGTTTTCTGAGGATCTTTCGGGTCCTGCATCCAGAGCGTGATGGTGGAGTCGTCGTATTCATAGGTGAAGGATAAGGTACGGGTTTCGTTGACTTTCATATAACCGGTCCCTGATTTTTCAAAGACATACCGGACGTTCTGATACGGCAGGTCTTCTCCGCTCAGACGGGCGGCTTCCTTTCCATCGACTACATACACCGCATCCGCCATTTTCCAGGTGCCGGTGGGGTTGAATGAAAAATCAGAGCATCCGGACAGGACGACGCAGGACAAAACAATCAAGGTCATCAGCAAAAACAGAATTTTTTTTCTCATAGAAACGGCCTCCTCTTCTTTGTCTATTGTAGACTACACGAAGAGAAAAATCAATAGAGAAACAGGATTTTCCAAGGAAATCATTTTGTTGAAAAGAAGACAAATGCGGGTTTTCGTTCACCTTG
>CACYCG010000172.1 GCA_902772855.1 uncultured Ruminococcus sp. | reverse complement strand
GCCGGTACGCTGTTTGGAGGCCATCAGAGAAGAATCCAGCGCTTCTTTGCTCATCACAGCGCTTGCATTGATAAAATGCGCGCTGGTTTCTCCCAAAGCTGCTTCCACCTTTGCCCGGAGCTTCTGATTGACCTGAACCAGCTCAATAAACTGCCTCATCAGCTCGTCCCGTTTATCCTTGAGCATTTTATGCCCCCGGCGGGCGGTCTGAAGCTGTTTTTTGAGCTTGGTCATCTGCATTCTTGTGGGGTTTACGTTCATGACAGCCATAAAGACACCTCCCAAGAATCACTTGCCATAATACTTGTCCAGCATATCATCCTTAATACGCTTGAGTTCGCTGCGGGGAAGAATATGCAGCAGTTTCCAGCCGATATTCAGAGTATCTTCAATGGTGCGGTTGGCGGCATATCCCTGAGAAACGTATTCTCTTTCAAATGCTTCGGCAAATTCGGCGTATTTTTTATCGATCTCGGTCAGGGCCGCCTCACCGAGAACGATCATCAATTCTCTCGCATCTTTACCACGGGCATAGGCGGAGAAAAGCTGGTTCATGGTGGCCGCATGGTCTTCTCTGGTCCGTCCCGGGCCGATTCCCTTATCCTTCAGACGGGAAAGGGACGGCAGAACGTCGATCGGAGGCGTAATGCCCTTGCGGTACAGCTCACGGCTGAGGATGATCTGTCCTTCGGTAATATACCCGGTCAGGTCGGGGATGGGGTGGGTCTTATCATCTTCGGGCATAGTAAGGATCGGGATCAGGGTAATGGAGCCGTCTTTTCCTTTTTGCCGTCCTGCCCGTTCATACAAGGTGGCCAGGTTGGTGTACATATAGCCGGGGTAGCCTCTCCGTCCGGGCACTTCCTTACGGGCTGCAGACACTTCACGAAGGGCATCCGCATAGTTGGTGATATCCGTCATAATGACCAGCACGTGCATTCCCATATCAAAAGCTAAATATTCCGCTGCCGTCAACGCCATACGAGGGGTAGCGATCCGCTCAATGGCGGGGTCGTTTGCCAGATTAACAAACATGACCGTTCTGTCCAGAGCGCCGGATTCCCGGAAGGACTGCACAAAATAATCGGATTCCTCATAGGTGATACCCATAGCGGCAAACACCACGGCAAACTGCTCATGCTTGCCCCGTACAGCCGCCTGACGGGCGATCTGAGCGGCAAGCTGGGCATGAGGAAGACCGGAAGCGGAGAAAATCGGCAGCTTCTGCCCACGCACCAGCGTATTCAGACCGTCGATGGCAGAAATACCTGTTTGGATAAACTCCTGCGGGTAGTCCCGAGCAGCGGGGTTCATCGGAGTACCGTTGATGTCCAGACGCTTATCGGGAATAATGGCGGGACCTCCGTCGATCGGATTTCCCAAACCGTCAAACACTCTGGAAAGCATATCTCCGGAAACCGGAAGCTCCATGGATTTTCCGAGAAAACGCACCTTGGAATGCGCTAAATTGATACCCGCCGCAGAATCAAACAACTGCACTAAAGCGTTGTTTCCGTCCACTTCGAGCACCTGACATCTTCTAATCTCGCCGTTGGGCAGTTCGATCTCACCCAGTTCGTTATAGGTGACGCCATCCACATCTGTCACCATCATCAAAGGACCGGCGACTTCCCGGATCGAGCGGTATTCCTTTGGCATCAGTCCCCACTCCTTTCGATTACGTCTTTGATTTCCTTATCCAGAATGGCCTGAATGCTTTCAAACTCCTGGTCGACTTTCTTTTCGTCCTCATATTTCAGCCGTCCGATTCTCTCACGAACTAAAATATTCACCAGCAGTTCTACATTAGCACCCGATTCCAGTGCCTCCACGGATTTGTCATAACACAGCAGGATAGCCCGCATCATCAGCACTTGTTTTTTCAGAGAGGTGTAGGTATCCACCGGATCAAAGGCATTCTGATGCAGATAGTCCTCACGGATGGAACGAGCGGTTTCGAGCTTCAGACGGTCGGTGGGGGAAAGCGCATCCATACCGACCAGATTGACAATTTCCTGCAGTTCGGATTCATCCTGCAGCAAAGACATGATCCGTCCCCGCAGCTTCATGAAATCGGGAGAAGCATTTTCCGAAAACCAGTTTTCAAGCTGATCGGTATACAGGGAATAACTGGTCAGCCAGTTGATAGCGGGGAAATGACGTTTGTAGGCGAGGGAGGCATCAAGTCCCCAGAAAACTTTTACAATACGAAGCGTTGCCTGAGAAACAGGCTCAGAAATATCACCGCCGGGAGGAGATACGGCGCCGATAACGGACAACGCCCCTTCGGTATCGCCCGAACCATTGACGATGACCCGTCCGGCCCGCTCATAGAACTGCGCCAGACGGCTGCCAAGATAGGCCGGGTACCCTTCTTCACCGGGCATTTCTTCCAGACGGCCGGACATTTCCCGAAGCGCTTCTGCCCAGCGGGAGGTGGAATCAGCCATCAAAGCGACCGTATAGCCCATATCCCGGAAGTATTCGGCGATGGTAATGCCGGTATAGATCGAAGCCTCACGAGCTGCCACGGGCATATCGGAGGTATTGGCGATCAAAACCGTGCGTTCCATCAGGGAGTTGCCGGTGCGGGGGTCTTTCAGTTCCGGGAACTCATTCAGAACGTCCGTCATTTCATTTCCACGTTCGCCGCAGCCGATATATACGATAATATCCGCTGCCGCCCATTTGGCAAGCTGATGCTGTACCACCGTTTTCCCGGAGCCGAACGGTCCGGGAACCGCCGCCACACCGCCTTTGGCGATGGGGAAAAGGGTGTCGATCGTGCGCTGACCGGTCGTCAGCAGAATATCCGGGGACAGTTTTTTCTTATACGGTCTGCCCACACGAACAGGCCATTTCACAGCCATCGTCAGATCCTGCTTTTTCCCATCCTTTTCCAGCACGGCCACTACCTCATCAATGGTATAATCGCCTTCTTTAATGAAGCTGATCGTGCCTTCCATCTTGTTGGGAACCATGATCTTATGCACAACGGCGTTGGTTTCCTTCACCGTGCCGATCACGTCGCCGGCCCGCACCACGGAGCCTTTTTTCACAAGCGGAACGAAATGCCATTTCTTTTTATGATTGAGAGAAGGCACTTCCACGCCTCTTGTCAGGTTGTTTCCGGCGACTTTCATGATCTCATTCAGCGGACGCTGAATTCCGTCATAGATCGAGCCAATCAAACCGGGCCCGAGTTCCACCGAAAGGGGAGCGCCGGTCGATTCCACTTCTTCTCCGGGGCCGAGTCCTGAGGTTTCTTCATACACCTGAATAGAAGCCTTATCGCCGTGGATCTCAATGATCTCACCGATCAGGCGCTGTTTGCTGACCCGTACCACATCGAACATATTTGCACTGCGCATTCCCTCAGCGATAACGAGAGGGCCTGCGACTTTTGTAATAATTCCGTTTGCCAATCTTCACACCTCAATTTTTGAAGAGAATATCGGAGCCGACTGCCTGTTCCACAAAAGAAGATAATCTCTTTTTCCCGATACCGGTATTTCCTCTTGCTCCGATCAGAGGAATGACAGCGGGAATGGTTTTTTCCACTACTTTTTCTCGTTCTTTTTTCGATGCTTCAAAAAGCTCTTCCGTCATAAAAATAATTGCATACCGGTCTTCTTCCACCACAGAATGAAGGATCCCGGGCGCTTTCACCGGATCGTTGCAGACAAAGACATCAAAACCGACAGCCTCATATCCCTTCACGCTTTCGCTGTCGCCGATAATGGCAATATTCTTAACCATAGGTCTCACGCAGCCTTTCCCTGATAATCTCGGGAGAAATCCGGGTTCTGACCCCGCTGGCAATAATCAGAAGCGCCTTTTTCTCATATTCGCAGCCGATATAATACCCAAACAGCGGGTCTGCTCCTTCGCTTGAATAGCGGCCGAACCGTTTTGCCTGCAGAAGAAGATAATTATCCACAAACTTTTCAAACTCGGACGGGGAGCGTTCATAGCACGCCATCGCCCGGAAACAATCAAATGCGCTGAGTTTTTCAAGATACTTCCGAAGGCCTTTCTCATCTGCCATCGCTTTTGCGATCACGGTGGACTTTTCAAACCCATCGCAAGTGCAAAGGGCAGTTTCCATATAGTTACGGGAAGCTTTTGCAGCAGAGGCCCGCAACGCAATTTTGACGTTTGTATAAAAAACCAATGCATTCAGATATTCCCGCAAAAGGGAAGAATCCGTGCGTTTTCCTTCCATGAGCATCTGCTCCATGACCGCCCGGTCGATAAAGGCATCACTGAAGCGGGCGTCTTTTGTCTGAGCCAGCATCTTGTAGGCTTCCTGTGCTGCTTTTTCCAGCCAGGGGGGAAGAAGGAAAAACCGTTTTTCCTCCACCGCCTTCACCATCGTTTTATAGTCGATCGTGCAGGGGGAGAGCAGCAGCGCACGGTAGTCCTTTTCGTTCAGAACGCCTTTCAGAATCGTTTTCAGATTATGGATATCGTTCTGCAGAAAAAACGGAAGAAAGACATCAAAGTCCGGTGCAACGGTGCGGATATATTTCCACATCTTAGCGGTATGGTCTTCCAGGATTTCCTCCACAGAAGCGCCCTCTCCATATCCTTTATCTTTCAAAAAAGCGATCAGCGACGCCTCATCCATGACCAGCATCTGTTCCAGATCGGAAGAAGACAGAAAATGCTTTTCTCTGGCCCGGACAGAACCAATGGAGAATTCATATGCTAACGCCATTTCGTTCCCCCTCAATCCTTAAACAGTTCCCGGCAAATCAGATCTTCGATCATTTCTCTGCGGGCAGCGATCACAGCTTCGATGCTCATATTTTCTTCCACGTCACCGTTTTTGAGAATAAAACCTCCGGAAATGTCCCCGGCAGGGTCCTTGGAAATGACGGCATCAAACCCGATTTTTCTGAGCCTTTGCTCAAGATCTTTCGGAAGACGGGCCAGATCCCGCTGATTGAAGAAAACCATGCCCGTTTTCGTTTGTAATTGAGAAGCCAGGGAAAGGAGAAACTCAAAGTATTCAGCATCGGGCATGGAAAGAATCTTCTTTTCCACAGCGGCGACCGTTTTTTCAATCTCCTGTCTTCTTGTTTTCAGCAAAGCGTTCCGTCTTTCCAGAGCAGCCCTGCTTTTATGGGCAGCAATCAGTTTTTCGGATTGCTGCTGCACCTTGGTTTCTGCGCTGTGCCGGATAGCGGAGGCCTGCTCCTGTGCTTTTGCCATCGCTTCTTCATACACTTTGTCAGCCTCTTCCCGGATAGCGGCAATTTTATCGGAAGATTCCTTCCGGATGCTCGAAAGGATCACTTCTCCGTTATTCATAAGCTACTCCACCTCTTTTCCAAATGTGTCCAAGCGTTGTACGCGAAGCGCATCAGATCTTGAGAGCGGGGATAGAGATCACGATCAGCAGAGAAACGATGAAAGACAGCAGCGCATAGATCTCTACGAGGGTAATGGAAACCATCGCTTTGGAGAAGTTCTTTTCATCCTTAGCGCACATCGTAATGCCGGCCACAGCCGCACGGCCCTGCGCAAAACCGGAGATCATGCCGCCGATGCCGATAGCGAGGGAAGCGCCGAGGAAAGAAAGGCCCTGCATAAAGGTGGGCATATCCCCGCCGAGAACGCCGCAGTTGATCATGATCAGAAAGCCTACGATAAAACCATAAAGTCCCTGTGTACCGGGGAGAAGGGTCAGAACCAGCATTTTACCGAACATGGAAGAATCCTCTGAAAGAACGCCCATCGCTGCCTGTGCAGAGGAACCCACGCCCTTTGCCGAACCGATACCGGCAAACACCGTGGCAAAAGCCGCACCGAGAATTGCAAATAATACACCGTAATCCATAATAAGTTACCTCCAAAATCAAATTATAAAACCCAGCGATCCATTAGTCTTCGCTGCTGTTTTTGAGCTTAAAATGCCTGCTTTTCAAAGAGAAAGGTTCAAAAGGACGGCCG
Source organism: uncultured Ruminococcus sp. (assembly GCA_902772855.1). Taxonomy (GTDB): domain Bacteria; phylum Bacillota; class Clostridia; order Oscillospirales; family Acutalibacteraceae; genus UBA1213. The sequence goes on along the minus strand of CACYCG010000172.1, from coordinate 3,264 downwards.
CCGCCCTCATAGAACTTGCTGAACATTTCCACATACTGCAAACGCATGGTATGCACATAGGACCCCAGCGCATTCAGTCCGATGGTAATGGCATTACCGGCGATAAAGATCACGATCATGAAAATAATGCCGATCACATTCGTTCCCATCAGGGTGGAAAGCATATTGAACACCTGCGCCATCACGCCGGTCGTCAGTCCCAGCGCCAGCAGACGGGAATAACTCAGCAGGTCGCTGATATAGCTTGTAATGTCATACAGAGAAGCCACCCCGCCGATCAGTTTGCCGAAAATGCCTTTTTTGCTGCGGCCCTGTGTCAGGACCAGACCAACAGCGGAAGCGATCGCCACTCCGGCGCCGAGGTAGAACATCCACTGCCCAACGACCATTCCGGCAGCCAGCACCGCAAATCCGCAGAGCATCGTCATCCACAGCCCGGTATCAAAAAACGCCTCAGCGTATTTTTTCTGCCGAAAGCAGACATAGAACTTGCACCCCATGCCCACCAGAATATGCACAAGTCCCAGTCCGATGGACAGGATCATGATCGTCAGTGCATCTTTCTGTGTATCGAGGGTCGGCCAGGGAAGAAGCTGCTGCATCGTGATCTCGTTCCCCGTGAACAGTTTATAGAACACAGCGGGAGCATCTCCGAAAATACTGCCGAACACCAGCCCCCAGAAAACGGTAGCCACGCCGCAGTACTGGAACAGCTTGAGGTTATTCCGCATTTTCTTATCCGGTTTGAACACCTTGAGGGCGATGGTGGTAGCTAAAAACATCAGCACACCATAACCGGCGTCGGAAAACATCATGCCGAAGAAAAAGTAGAAAAAGAACGCCAGCAGGGGAGTGGGGTCAATATCGTCATGCGAAGGAGGAGAATACATGGTCACAATGCTTTCGGCCGGTTCGGAAAAGGCATTGTTTTTCAGCTTGACCGGCGCATCTTCTCCGGCATCTTCGTATTCCACCATACAATCCGCCACATGCTCACACAGGGCATTGAGTTTCGGACAGTCCTCCTCCGGGATATACCCGTGCAAAATAAAAACATGAGCAGTTTGGTCAAGCTGAGAGATCACCCGGTATTTTTCTGCCCGCAGAATGTAATAATCCTGCGTTTCCAGAATATCGCTCCGGCTGGAAGCGTAAGAAGCGATTTCTTTTCGGGTCGCCTGCGCTTTTTTGTCCAGTTCTTCCAGCTTTAGCTGCATCCTCCGGCATTTTTCCGAAGGGGTGCGGGAAGTCGGGTTCAGGGGCCTGGTAAAGCCCATAGTCCTGAGAGCTGTTTCCGCAGCAGTTTTCTGACTTTTTGGAGTATAAACCACCACGCAGGTCAGCGCCGCCGATGAAAACAGAATCTCAAATTCAAACGCAAGCTGTGCATCCGCTTCCGCCAGCGCTTCCGAAAGGGAAACCTCATCATACATTTTCGGCAATGTGCCGATAAACACAGCCGTCATCGCCGTATCCCCGGTATTGAAGGGGATATCCAGTTTTTTCCACGGCTCCAATTGTGCGATTAGAGCTCTTGTCCGGACCTTTTCGGCTGATATATCCGCCAACTGCTTTTCAAGCTGACAGATTTTCGAGCAAAGTCCGATCGTTTTCGGAGAGCGGGAAGCGATCTGTCCAATCACTTCCGGTTCCACCTCTTTTCGTCCCCGGAAGGAAGAAAGCAGCCCCTTTTTTTCGGGAGCCACACGGTCCAGAACCTTCAAAGCCTGTTCGGTCAATTCGATATTGCGTTCAAATCGTTTGATCTGAGCGCCGGTATCGGTTTTCTCAAAGCCCTCGGCCGCTTCCTCCACCTTCCGGACGTGTACCAGAGCACTGTTCTGAATATGCTCCAGCAGGCGTTTCCGGTCTTTTTTCAAGGCTATGATCCGAACAGATTTCATTTTCAGTTTTGCCAAATCAATATCACCACACTTTGGTAGTATTCAATCTTTACTTTGCCGGCAGAAGCCCTGCACAGCAAAGCGCCTCCTCCCGCAGGGGATCACCCCCCGGAAGAGGCAAGGGCTTTGATGACCAGAGAAGCCACCTCATCCATGCGTCTTGCCGCTTTTTTTGAGATCTCTTCACATTCCCGGTCTGCTTTTTTTCTTTCCTTTTCCAGATTTGCCTCAGAACTTCTTTGAATAGCCTGTGCATCATCAGTCAGCATTTTTCTGACCTGCTGTTCTGCTTCGCTGATCAAAGCGGCGGCATCGGTCCGGGCTTTCAGCTTTTTTTGTTCGGCCTCGGCCCTTGCTTTGCTTTCATTTGCACGGCATTCCTCTTCTGTTTCCAGAACCGTCTTGATAAATGCGCTTGCCATAGCTACCCTCCTTTGCAAAAACTCCATTATAGTTAAGAGGTATGCTTTGATTATTAAACCATATTTTCAGCCTAAAATCAAGTCATTTTCGACCCACCCTCCCTTGCGGTCCCTTTTCTCAGCAGAAAACTCCCCGTCAGAATGCCCGCCTTTTGGACACAAGAAGGTTTTTTCCACTGATTCAGAGGAGAAAACGGTACCATTCTTTCTCCCATATCCCGAAACCGGCCCCATAGCGGTTTACGATAGAAACAGAAAAAACGGAAAAACCGATTGCTCCGGCACTATGCACGAAAAAAACCATATTTGTGGAGAAAGAAATAAAAAACTGATGAAATTTCAAAAAACATCATTTCCGGCTATTTTTTTCTGTTTTTTTCGGTCATCCATGCTATACTAATACTGCTGTCCGATACAAACAGACAGACTTTGCAGGTCTCATCAGAAAAGGAATAGGGAGCCGTTTATGAAAACATCTCTGAAAAACCGGATTAAAACAGATTCTCCTTCTTCAAGACGATCAAATCAAAGCCTCTTTTCCTGGTTCATGGAAGTATCGGCTTCACAAAAACGATGGATCATTCTGCTCAGCATCCTGCTCATGGGGGTATCCCTGAACAGCGTTCTCTTTGCCTGGCTGTTCCGCTGCATTATTGATGCCGCAGTGGAGCAGCATCAGCGGGAGTTTATCCGTTTCAGTCTTTTCCTCCTGCTGTTTTATCTGCTGCAGATCCTGCTGCGGTTCTTCATCCGGCACCTCAAGGAATCGACCCGTTCCGCCATTGAAAACCAGCTTAAATCCCGCCTGTTTCAGACGCTTTTATCCGGCGATTACGCTTACATCACCCGAATCCATAACGGAGAATGGATGAACCGTCTTTCTTCTGATGCGGTGGTGGTCGCCGATGGCCTTACCCTGATCCTTCCGGAAGTGCTGG
>CACYCG010000171.1 GCA_902772855.1 uncultured Ruminococcus sp. | reverse complement strand
TATGAAATGGTCAAACTCCGGCTTGCAAAGCAGTTTCCCAACGACAGGACAGCCTACACCAACGGCAAGCAGGAAGTCATTGATCAACTGCTTGCGCAGGCGCATATCTGGAAAATGGGGGGATAGAGTTTTATAAAGCTGTCTTCTCGCATCAGGGACCCATTTGTCCTGCTTGCGGCTGGGGGAGAATCATTTGTCCCCAAGGCGCTATCGAGAAGCCTCATTTTTTTGAGTGTACGAATCAGTGCGGATGGCAAATAAATGTAGATTACAAGGATCGTCTTGCTGAAGAATGAACTACCCTGCAGAAATCCAAAGACTATTGTTTTTAAGGATGGGCGAAACGTATGCTGAAGAATCCGGAAATGTTTGACGTGGTGGAAGAATCGCTGAGGAACAGCGGAAAGCTCTGTAATTTTGATAGCAGGCGACAAAAATATTCTTACTTGGAGTGATGTCCGAAGGGGTGTGGGGGCGACCGAAAAGCCCCCACAGTCAGCCTATTATTGATGAAAGTATAAAAAATAATGTCGTTTACTATAAAATCCCCTGTTTCCGGGCACACTATGAGGGGTGATAGTATGAAAAAATGGTTTCGTATGGCAGCGGGGCTTATCGGGGCGGCGGCGCTTCTGACACTTGGTTTCTGCGCCCTGATCGCCAGTTCCACTCCCGATTCCCTGAAAACTTCTCGGGACAGCTCCTTTGATTGTTACGGGCTTCCGCTGTCAGTGCGGGACAGACCCGAAACGGAGACCTGGCAGACCGACCCGGACCCGGTCACCTATCAGGCAAAGCTGTATCTGTTCGGATCCATTCCTGTCAAAACGGTGGAAGTAACGACCGTTTCCCGCAAAACCGTCTGCCCCGGCGGTCAGCCCTTCGGCATCCGGCTGTATACGGAAGGGCTTGTCGTGACAGGCTGCGCTTCTGTTCCGACCGCCGCCGGAGAAGAATCCCCGGCAGAACAAGCCGGCATTCTCAGCGGGGACATCCTCCTTTCCGTCAACGAGCAGGACCTGTTCAGCAGCGAACAGCTTTCTTCCCTGGTGGAATCTTCGGGCGGGCAGCCGCTTTCGTTCCGTCTGAGGAGAGACGGAAAAACCCTGCGACGCACCTTTTCCCCCGTCATGGACCGGGTGGCGGGACATTGGCGGCTTGGGCTATGGGTCAAGGACAGCTGCGCCGGCATCGGCACCATGACCTACACCGACCCCTCTTCCGGCACCTTCGCCGGACTGGGCCACGGCATCTACGACAGCGCCAGCGGCAGCCTAATGCCCTTGTATCAGGGAGATATCGTCAAAGCGGAGATCACTGCCTCCGAAAAAAGCACCGCCGGTTCCCCCGGCTCCCTCATAGGCCGCTTCACCGGCACCACCTGGGGCACGCTTCAGCTCAACGACGGGTGCGGGCTGTATGGGACCCTGAACGCTTGCTCTGACCCGACGGAATGGGTCCCGCTGGCGTTCAGGCAGGAGGTGGTGCGGGGACCGGCTGTGCTGAGAACCACCATTGGCAGCGGCCCTGCGGAAGACTATCAGATCGAGATCACCGACATCAGCTATCAGGATGATCAGCTTGCCAAAAATATGGTCCTGCGGGTCACCGATGAACGGCTTCTTTCCGAGACCGGAGGGATTGTCCGGGGCATGAGCGGCAGCCCGATCCTGCAGAACGGAAGGCTGGTTGGCGCACTGACCCATGTGTTCGTGGACGACCCGCAGCGGGGATACGCTGTTTTTGCCGAAGTCATGGAGGAAAAGCGCCGCTCCTTAGCAGACAGACTGCCAAAAGCCGGATGAAAATATGAGAAAAATTGGTAAAAACAGGGTTTCTTCCCGATGAAAGGGAGGAATCCTGTTTTTCTGTCGGAACAGGGAAATTTCCGCTAAAAAAGCCTACAAAAACAAAGGTGTACTTTTGGAGAAAACAAAAAAGATTCCACAATTTCAAAAAAATCCCTCGTTATCTATTGCCATTTCTGGTAATTTATGGTAATATAACTACACTACAAAAAATCTACGGGGGTTTCGATATGAAAAACAGAATCAAGCTACTCATTTCCGGCGATCCAAAAGATTATGAAACGGCGGCGGGAGATATTTTCACCGACAGCGGTTTTGAGACCCGTTTCTGCGGCAAGGACGGGGCGGCTGTGATGAAAGAGATCCACACGTTCAGCCCGGACGTAGTGCTGATGGATATTTTCATGAGCAACACCGACGCCATCGGCGTCATCAACCGCACCAAGGGAACGGAGGGGATCCGGCAGCCCTTGTTTGTCATTATTGCGGGGTATGACAGTCCGGCGCTGGAGCGGGAGGTGCTGGGAGCGGGGGCAGCCTATCTGGTCATTAAGCCATTCAACAGCACCGACCTTGCCGAGCGGATCCATGCGTTAGCGGAGCACGCTGCCGCCCCGCAAAAAAGCGGAGAGATCCTGCGGTTTGGAAGCGACCTGGAGCTGACCATCACCGAGATCCTGCACCAGATCGGGGTGCCCGCCCACATCAAAGGATACCACTATCTGCGGGATTCCATTCTCATGTGCGTGCGGGACCCGAACGTCATCAATGCGGTCACCAAGCAGCTATACCCGTCCGTAGCGGCCCGATACAGCACCACGCCGTCCCGGGTAGAACGGGCCATCCGGCACGCCATAGAAGTGGCCTGGGACCGGGGCGATGTGGACGTGCTGAACTCCTATTTCGGCTACACCATCCACAACAGCCGGGGAAAGCCGACCAACAGCGAGTTCATCGCCATGATTTCCGACCGACTCCGCCTGAACGCCCGCCGTTCCGCCTGACAGCCGGCCCGAGAAGAAAGTTTTTGGGGAGAGGGCCTTTTCCGCAGAGGGGCCCTTCTTCCCGAACCCCGGGCGGCCGCTGTGCCAGGGACGTTCGGGACCATCCCGTCCGGGGCGGGGCAACGGCTGAGGGCGGCAGATGGGGACGATTTTTGTCAATTGGGGCGAATCGGTCAATTTCGGCTGATTCCGGTCGATTTTCATCGTATTTCCTCAAAATCTCTTGACAAAACTGTCCGGCTGTGGTATGATACTTCCTGCAGGCATTCAGACTGCTGAAAATGAATATAGGGGTATAGCTCAGCTGGTAGAGCAGCGGTCTCCAAAACCGCGTGCCGAGGGTTCAAGTCCTTCTGCCCCTGCCAAATGAAAGCG
>CACYCG010000170.1 GCA_902772855.1 uncultured Ruminococcus sp. | reverse complement strand
TTCTTACTTAGAGTGATGTCCGAAGGGGTGTGGGGGCGACCGGAAAGCCCCCACAGTCAGCCTATTATGTATGAAAGTATAAAAAAATAATGTCGTTTACTATCGTTTGCTTCAGACAGGAGGAAACCCTATGAAAAAAACCCCTTCTATCGCCTCCCGATGGGGAGCGGTACTGCTGGCGGGAATGCTGCTGCTGGGAACTCCGGCAGCAGAGGCCGCCTTGTCGGTCCCGTCCGCAGTCGTCGCTTCGGCGGCGTCCACTTCGGACAAGCAGTTTGAATACAGCGTCAGCGGAGGAACGGTCACGATCACAAAATACACCGGTTCCGGCGGGAAAGTGACCATTCCCTCTTCCATTGACGGAAAAACCGTTGCGGCCATCGGAGCCTATGCCTTTGAAAACAAAACGGGGGTCACTTCGGTTTCCTTTCCCTCCGGCGTTACGGCCATCGGGGAAGGCGCCTTTACCGGCTGCGAGGGGCTGACCTCCCTTTCCATTCCCTACGGGGTGACCATTCTTTCAAACGAAATGTGCTACGGCTGCAAAAGCCTGACCTCTGTTTCCCTGCCGGGCACCCTGACCTACATCGACGACAGCGCCTTTGCTTACTGCGAAAAACTCTCCTCGGTGCTGGTCCCGGGCAGCGTGAACAGCATCGGAAAATATGCCTTTTCCAATTGTTCCGGAATGACCACTCTGTCGATTTCAAACGGAGTCCTCTCGCTGGAGGAGGGGGCTTTTGCGGGCTGTTCCGGGCTGCGCTTTCTGACCATTCCGAACAGCGTGACCTCCCTCGGAGAAGGGGTGTTCGCCCTGTGTTCCGGGGTGACGACGGTGTCCATTTCCAATCACCTGACCCGGCTGGAAAACGGGACCTTCTGGGGCTGCACGTCCCTGATCGCCGTGGACATTCCCAACAGTGTCAGCAGCATCGGCTACCGGACGTTTGCGGGCTGCACAGCGCTGTCCACGGTGAGTTTTCCGGATCAGCTCACCTCCATCGGGCAGGACGCCTTCGACAGCTGCCCGGCGCTGACGTCAATCCGGATTCCCGAGAGCACGACAAGCATCGGAAGCAACGCCTTCCGGGACTGCACCGGGCTGAAAACAGCGATCGTTCCGGCCTCTGTGACGAGCTTCGGGACCGACGTCTTTCTGAACTGCTCCTCCCTGACCCTTCACGGGGCCGCCGGCAGCGCAGCCGAGCAATATGCAAGCCGTAACGGCATTTCTTTTGTGGCCGACACCAAAGAGGTGGCGGTGGTGAGCGTGACCCTTGATCGGACGTCCCTGACCCTGACCGAAGGAGAAACGACGCAGCTTATTGCCTCGGTCTACCCGGCGGATGCCTCCGATAAAACGGTTTCCTGGTCTGCCAGCAACAGCAGCGTGGTCACGGTCAGCGCCGGAAAGGTGACGGCTGTCGGGGAAGGGAGCACCCTCGTCACGGCCTCGTCCCGCAGCGGGAAATCCGCTTTCTGCACGGTGACGGTCAAGAAAAAGGCCATCTCTTCTCCGGAGTCTTCCACAGCGGAGGCGTCCTCTCCGGAATCGCTTTCCTCTGCGGTGACGGGAACGTCTTCGCCTTCTACTTCCGAAGAGGTTTCGGCGGAGGCTTCCGGAACGGTTTCCAAGGAAATGTCCGATGCCGGTTCTTCTGAGGCTCCTTCCGAAAGCACTTCTTCCTCCCCGGACAGTTCCTCCAAAACTCGCCCGTCTGCGGCAGCGGATACCGCTTCTTCTTCCGCAGCCGATTCCTCCTCCGCTTCGTCGGGGGAGGACAAAGAGCAAACGAACCTTCGTCCGGTCATCATCGGGATCGCCATTGGCGTGGCGGTGACGGCGCTGGTCCTGATGATTTGGCTGTTCTGGAGGCAAAAGAAAAAGAAGAAGAAAATGCTCACTTCCCACTGAATGCTGCTGGCCGCCCGCAGGGGCGGCAGCGTTTTTATGGAAGGATTTCTTAGAAAACAGGAGGAAAGCCATGCCGGATACAAAACAGGAACTGCTGAAGCGCTATTACGGGCATACTGCTTTTCGCAGCGGGCAGGAGCAGATGATCGACTGTCTGTTATCGGGCCGGGATGCGCTGGGCATTATGCCCACCGGGGCAGGAAAATCCATTTGCTACCAGATCCCGGCGCTGATGATGGACGGGCTGACGATCGTGGTCTCGCCGCTGATCTCCCTGATGAATGACCAGGTGCTTTCGCTCAAGGAAGCGGGGGTAAAAGCGGCTTATCTGAACAGTTCTCTCACAGCGGGACAATACAGCCGGGTGCTTGCCAACCTCCGCCGGGGGGAGTACCGGCTGATCTATGTGGCGCCCGAGCGCCTGATGGGGGAGGGCTTTGTGGAATTATGCCGGGAGCTGCCCATTTCCCTTATCGCCGTGGATGAGGCGCATTGTGTGTCTCAGTGGGGGCAGGATTTCCGGCCGAGTTATTTGCGGATCCTCGAGTTTGTGCAGAGCCTTCCGAAAAAACCGGTCATCGGGGCCTTTACCGCCACTGCCACCGAACAGGTGCGGGAAGATATTCTCCGCATCCTGCAGCTTCGGGATCCCCTTACGGTCCAAACCGGATTCGACCGGCCCAATCTGTTTTTTTCGGTGAAGCGGCCTTCCGACAAGAAGGCTGAACTGCTGTCGCTTGTGCGGGAGCGAACGGGAAAATCCGGCATTGTCTACTGCTCCACCCGAAAAGAGGTGGAGGAGATCTGTGCGCTGCTTTGTGAGCAGGGCTTTCCGGCCACCCGCTATCATGCGGGACTTTCCGATACAGAGCGGCGGCAGAATCAGGAAGATTTTGTGTTCGACCGTAGGCCGCTGATGGTCGCCACCAATGCGTTCGGCATGGGGATCGACAAATCGAACGTGTCGTTCGTCATTCATTATCAGGTCCCGAAAAATATCGAAAGCTATTATCAGGAGGCGGGCCGGGCCGGGCGGGACGGAGAGGAAGCCGACTGCGTGCTGCTGTACAGCCCGAGGGACGTGCAGATTCAGCGGTTTCTGATCACCCATTCCGAAGCCAACCCGGACCTGACCCCGGAGCAGCAGCAGATGGTTCTAAAGCAGGATCTGCAGCGCCTCAAAAAGATAGCCTTTTACGGCACCACGAACGATTGTCTGCGCTCCTTCATGCTGTCCTATTTTGGGGACCGCCCGAAGGTCTTCTGCGGCAAATGCTCGAATTGTCTGACGCAGTTTGAAACCATCGACGCCACGGTCCCGGCGCAGAAGATCCTTTCCTGCATTCTCCGCACCGGCCAGCGCTACGGACGGCAGACCATTGTGGAAGTGCTCAAAGGAGGCCGCAGCGAGCGGCTGATGCGGGCGGGTCTTTGCGAACAAAGCACCTACGGCATTATGAAGGACGATGACCCCCAGCGGATCCGGCATATCCTTCAATGTCTGGAAGAGGCCGGCATGGTGGAAACCACGCCGGGAGAGTACCCGGTGCTGAAAGTGCTGCCTTCCTGCAAAGCCCTGCTGCGGGGGGAGGAAACTTTTCGGGTGAAGATCCCCAAAAGCAAACCCGAGGGCAGGCCCCCGAAAAAAAGCGCATCTGCCGCCGTTTTTCCGGAAGCGCCGGAATTGATGGAACGGCTGAAAGCCCTTCGGCTGACATTGGCGAAGGAGGCAAAGGTGCCGGTGTATGTGATCTTTACCAATGCGTCGTTAGCGGATATGTGCCGCCGCCGCCCGACCACGAGGGAAGCCTTTCTGGAGGTGTCCGGGGTGGGGGAGAGAAAACTCCGGCAGTACGGCGACCGGTTCCTGGAAGTCCTGCGGGCGTTCGAGGAAGGCCATTGATGAACAGAAATCATTCAGCGCCCTCGTCCCCGGCTTGGGGAGCGAAGGCGCTGACTGCGTTGTCGGGGCTGTCAGCGATAGAACAAAGCCCGTAAGGGGGTTTTCGGGGTGATGGTGACCGTGCTGACGAACTCTTTTTTATGGTCGGTATCATATTCGGAATAGATGTCCCCCTTCAGGGTTACTCTCAGATGAGAAAGCTCGGAGACATAGGTGTCATAGATCCCTGCATATCGGAGCGCTTCTCCGACGGTGGCGTTCAGAGCGTAGTTTTTTCTGGTGGACGCATCAGCGTTTCTATCCGGCAGGTAGTCTGTGGAGGAAAAATTGTCTTCGCGAATAGAACCGGATACAATACTGGAAAAGTAGGTCTTGCAGGCTGTATCCACATCTATGGCGGTTTCTGTATAATCGTTATAGTTTTCCGTCCATTCCTCGGAATGGATGAGCTCCTCGGCCTGTTCTATCCGGAAATCAAAGAAGTTCACTTTCCCGACAAAGGGTTTTATCTGCGGCTGGCTGCTCAGGGAGAGGGTGAACGTGATGTCGCTGCAGTACTCTTGTTTGGAGGAGTAGGGGCAGGGGTAGGCGGCAGAGCGCAGGGTGAAGCTGTTTTTATCGGTCTGAAGGGTGATGGTGTCTTCTACCGAATAGCTGGAATTCAACAGATCACTCAGGGAATAATCTCTCAAAAAGGAATACAGCGAGATCGTCTTGGGTTTTTCGGAATCATCTCCGATTTGACAGGAAAGCTCAATATTCAGCTGGCTGTTTTCTTTTCTGGTCAGCGTACAATTGAAATCCGTTTTCTTTCCGTTCTTTTTTCCCTTGATTTCCGCAGAGAAAACGGTGGAAGTCTGGGTTTTCTTTTTGGTGAGCGTGAAAGAAAGGTCTGTGTTTCGGTAGGAAAGGGAATCATCGGCATAGAGGCGTTTGATGTCCGCTTTGATCTGTTCTTTTTCGCCGAGGGGCGTATCCAGCCGGATCTTCAGCGAATGGTCCTTCAGGCCTTTTCCGTCCAGCTCAAATCGAAGCAGCCGATGAGAGCGCTTGTCCAGATGAATGGTGATCTCGATCGTGGCATCCGAATATTTTTCCGCCTCTTCCGAGAGCTTTTTCACCTTGTTCCGGAGGTATTGATAGACTGTTTCATCGGAGGATACCAGCGCTTTGCTCAGCTCCGCCTGATGCCCTTCCAAAAAGACAAGAATCTCTTCTTCCGATGCTTTGGCCAGTTTTTTGATCCGGCTTCCCTTGAAAGAATAGGTGACTTCATCGGTTTCGAGGGTTTCCTCGTTTGCTGTCACTTTTCCGTCCCGGATGGTGGCTTCGCCGTATTCATCCACATGGTTCAGGATCTGTTTCATCGTTTGGTTGGCTTTCGTAACGCAGGCGGAGCGGTTTTTCAGGAGGGTGTAGACCATCTCATAGATGTTCAGTTTATCGTTGCCATACGGAATATACAGTTTCGTAGCCGTTCCGTTAGAGCCGTCAAAATCGGAGCCTCTGAAATCGTCCCGGATGGTCTGGGAGTTGATGCAGTAGCTTCCCTGCTGGTCAAACAGAGAATATTCCCCGCTGATGGTGTCGATATTGGTGTACAGGGAAATGGTGTTTTTCTTCTCCATAACGGGAGAGGAGTCCGGAAGGGTGTTTGCAATCACTTTTATTTCATTTCCCTTCAGCGGGCGGGTCCAGTCAAACCAGCCGAGATGATAGGGGACCGACCCATATTGGTAGGGCCTTTCGCTGGAAGAATCGGTCTGGTTGAACGAAGCCTCTCCTTTGATAAGATCGTAGGACAGCGTCTGGACCAGTTCCACCGGGCCGCTGCCGAACCGATTATTGACGTTCATGCCGGTGCCTACGGTCAGCGTTCCTTGATTCAGACTGTTTTTGATTGTCTGGTAGATCTCATCTTCCCGGGCGGCTTCGTCAAGCGTCAGCATCGCTCCCCGCAGGCAGTAAGCAGTGGGGTTCTTTTCAAAATACGCCCGTTCGGAGCGCTCTCCCACGATATGGGCGATCCCCAGTCCGGCGGCTGTGCCTCCCGCCGCCACCGCAGCGCCCACCAGAAGAATGGGGAGGAGTTTTCTTTTCTTTTTGGGTTTCGGCTCGGCTTCGGCGGTTTCGGGAGCGTTTTCGGCGGTTTCGGGAGTGGTTTCCGCCAGTTCCTCTCTGCTGTCTTCTTTTTCTATCGGGTTCTGTTTCATCATGATGACTCCTTTCAAGTCCTTTCTATTGTTGTTCCGGAAGGGCTTCTGTTTCCCTTCTGCTATATAGACGCATGAACTCTCCGAAGGTTCAAAAAACCGAAAAACTTTTTTCGACCTTTTTTGGAAGGGGGAGAAACGCCGCCGATGGCGGCTTAATGAATACTGAATAATGAATACTGAATAGTGAATAATGCTCTCGTGTTTGAGGTTGTTCTTGTGGTTTTCGTTTTTCTGAAGGGCAGCTTCTCCGTATAAAGGGCAGGTTCCTCTCCTCGGGCAGC
>CACYCG010000169.1 GCA_902772855.1 uncultured Ruminococcus sp. | reverse complement strand
TTCTCCGCAGCCATTGAGGCGACAGCCAGAGCCGGTGCTCCGTTTGGTGCGGAAAGTTTGACAGTATATTCATCAGCTGATACCGGTGCCAGTGCGCAAAGCATCAGTACGAAGACGGTGACGAAAAGCATTAATTTTTTCATGAGGTTTTTTCTCCTTGAGTACTCCCGAACGGGATGATCGGCACATACCGGATCTCTTATGTAAACGATCCTTTCGTGTATGTGCGAGGCTATTATACTCCGGTGATGAAAATAATAATGTTGTTATTACAACATTTGATTTATTATTATGACAGTGCGGGTTTGAAATTACAGCCTGTTTACAAACCGCTGCAGGAGCTGCAGGATCAGCATCAGAATGATCGGGCTGAGGTCAAACATGCCGATGCTCGGCATAAAGCGACGGATCGGGTCAAGAAACTGGTTCATGAACCCGTCCAGCCAGCGGCGAAGCGGAAAGTCCGGCGGCACAAACCAGGACATCACGCAGTAAAACAGCAGCAATGACGAAAGCGCATTGACCAGCAGTGATAGAAAAATCTTCAAAAACCCCATTTTTACCTTCCGCTGCAAACTACTTCTTCGAATAGTCTCTCGGACCTACCAGCGCGGTGCCGATGCGGACGATCGTGGCACCTTCTTCGACCGCGGCGGTATAGTCTGAGCTTGTGCCCATGGAAAGCCCGGTGATATGCGCTCCGCAATGACGGTTCAAATACTCGGCTATTTTCCTCAGGCGTACAAAATATTTACGGTTGCTCTCTGCCTCTTCGGCATAAGGCGGCAAGGTCATCAGGCCCCTTATGTCCAGGTGCGGCATTTTGGAAATCTTTTCAAAATCTCCCAGGAAAAGGTCGGAAATGGATTCATCCGGAAAATGCCAGCCGCTTTTGGAGTCCTCATTGCCGACGTTGCACTCGATCATGACGGGCATCGTCCGGTTCCGTTCCATGCAGAGCGTTTCCATCTTTTCCGCGATTTCAGGCCTGTCCAGAGAATGGAATTCATCGAAAAGATCAGCCACGATCTTTGCCTTGCGGCTCTGCAGATGTCCGATCATTGCCAGCCGGGCGGCAGGTTCTGCGCGGAACGCGCCGATCTTTCCGGCGGTTTCATCCGGATAATTCTCACCGAAGCAGCGGATGCCGGCTTCGATCAAATTGTTTACGACTTCTGCCGGCTTTGTTTTTGTCACAGCCATCAGCGTCACATCCGAGCTGTTCCGTCCCGCCCGTGCCGCCGCGGCTTCGATATTTTTCTGTATCGTTTCAATATTTCTTTTGATAGCTTCTAATTCGATCATAAATATCATTCGGGAAAAAGTTTGAGAAACTTCTAATCCCTGACTCCTGACTCATAAATTCCTGCCACCTGATACCTGACTCAGCGTTATCAGTACCCCGTACCGTCCGGATTTTCCATGATCTCCGCGGTGGGAGAACCATTCATCCCGGTGGCAGACGGTGCAGATCCCGGCTGTTTCGATTTTTCGCACGCCCTGTTCTTCCAGCAGCATGCGGTTCGCCTTCCAGAGATCCAGCCGGATGCGGTTATCACTCAGGTCGCAGATCTCATTATAACGCGGCCCGAATGCGGCACGGAATTTTCCGGCTACATCCTCTTTGACCTCGAAATGATCCGGCCCGATGGACGGCCCGATCCCCGCGAGCACATCTTTCGGTTCTGTCCCGTAAAGTTTATGCATGTTTTTCAGCGTGATCGCACCGATGTTGTCCAATGTCCCCGGCCAGCCGGCATGGCAGATGCCGATTGCCCTGTTGACCGGATCGTAAAAAATGATCGGGCAGCAGTCAGCAAAGCGCTGGACCAGCGTGACCTCCGGACGGTCCGTGATCAGGCCGTCAGCACGCAGCGGGTATTTCACGGAAGGGCTGCGCGGGACATCCGCCGCGATGACAGTTTTGCAGTGGTACTGCCATCCGTCATAGCGGGTCTTCAGGTCCAGGCCGAATACGTCAAACATCCGCCTCAGGTTCTCCAGTACATTCTCTGCTGTATCTCCGACTGTTGTTGCCATATTCAGCGAGTCATAGGGTTTCGGGCTGACCCCTCCGAGCCTCGTGAAAAAGCCATGGGTAATGCCGGCCTCGCAAAAGGATTCAAATTGATA
>CACYCG010000168.1 GCA_902772855.1 uncultured Ruminococcus sp. | reverse complement strand
GGACAAAAGGCGGAAGGGGATTCTTCCAAAAGCAGCGGCCAGAATATAGACCCATCGTTCGTTTCGGCGGTGATGCAGTCTATTCTTTATGGAAGGCCGTACCCGCAGATGATGCTTTCCCTGCTTGTGTCCCGCTGCAAAACCGACAGGAAAATCAATTCCGTTCGTGCAGGCGCTCTCAAAGCGTATCTGAACCGTCAATCCAGAGCTAATCAACAAAAGGAGGAATGTACTGTGGCTCTTGATATTCATAACACCAACCAGGCGTACCTTTGCGGGAGATTGTTTGCGGTTCTGCAAAGGATCCAGGAGCAGGCTGCTTCGGGCAAACTCAACCGCACCATCAAAGATGCGTATTTCGCATCGGCGGCTTCCAAACCATCGCTGGTTTTCCCGAAGCTGCTTTCGCTTTCTCAGAATCACCAGAAAAAACTGGATGAGATGAAGCAGGTGTATTTCAGCAAGCTGCTGGAAGAGATCATCTCCAAGCTGGACGGGAGTTTCCCGGACACGCTCATGCTGTCGGAACAGGGAAAGTTCATGATCGGATATTATCATCAGGATCAGGATTTCTATACGAAAAAAACAAAGGAGGACAAGAACAATGCTGAAGAACCGGTATGATTTTGTGATGCTTTTTGATGTGGAGAACGGAAACCCCAACGGAGACCCCGACGCCGGCAACTCCCCCCGTATCGATGCGGAGACCGGACTGGGATTTGTGACGGACGTTTGTCTGAAACGGAAAATCCGCAATTATGTGGAGCTCGCCAAGGGCGGAGAGCCCGGCTATGCCATCCTGATCAAGATGGACAAGGCGCTCAACGACAAGTTTACAGATGCCTACAAAGCAGCCGGACTGCCCACTGGCGGCAAAGGAAAAAACAGGGACCAGGTGCAGCAGGCCAGGGAGTATATGTGCAAAAATTATTTTGACGTGCGCACCTTCGGAGCGGTAATGTCCACCGGCAACGACCCCTGCGGCATTATCCGGGGACCGGTGCAGATCAATTTCGGAAGAAGCATTTCTCCGATCAACGTGCAGGACATCACCATCACCCGTCAGGCGGTCACGACCAGTGCGGATTTTGGAGCGAAGGAAACGGAAATGGGCAAGAAGAGCTTTGTCCCCTATGCGCTGTACCGGGCGGAAGGGTATGTGTCGGCGGCGCTGGCCAACCGTACGACCGACCTGAGCGAGGAAGATCTGCAGCTGCTGTGGACAGCGATCATCAATATGTTTGAGGAAGACCACAGCGCCGCCAGAGGAAAAATGTGCATGAGAAAGCTGATCGTGTTCAAGCATGACAGCGTGCTGGGAGAATGCCCCTCCCATCTCCTGTTTGATAAGGTGCGGGTGGAGGAAGGCACGATGCCTGCCAGAAAGTATTCCGATTACGTTGTCACCATCGACAGGGATATGCCCTCCGGCGTGGAGCTGCTGGAAAAACTATGACGGAAAACGATATTTCCATCCGGTCGGTGCAGCATTATCTGTATTGTCCGCATCGGTGGGGGCTGATGGAAATTGATTGTGCCTGGGCAGAAAATTATTTTGTCACGAGATCTGATCTTCTGCATGAAAGGGTGCACGACGCAGGCACCTACAGCTCCCGGAGCAAAACGGTGTATACGGCGGTGCGGGTATACAATGACCTGCCGGAATATAACTTGTACGGGGTGACGGATTGCCTGGAAGTGAGCGATGGTTTGTACTCCCTGGTGGAGTACAAACCTACCAGCCCCCAAACGGGCAGCTATCGGCCGGAAGATCTGATGCAGGTGTTTGCACAAAAAATCTGCACAGACTATACGCTCGGCTGTTCCTGCGAAGGGTTTCTGTATTATGCGGATACCCGGAGGAGGGTGAGGCTCCCCCTGCAGGAAGAGTTTGCTTCCTATGACCGGGAACTGCGCCGTCTTCTTGCGGAAATGCGGAAATGGAAGCAAAAAGGAAAGATCCCGCCCATCCGGAAAGGGCAGAAGTGCAGCGGATGCTCTCTGAAAGATATTTGTATGCCCAGACACGGAAAATCCAAAAGTGTCCGGGACACGATCCGGGAATGTCTGGAGATGACGCCATGAGAAAACTGCTG
This sequence comes from uncultured Ruminococcus sp., assembly GCA_902772855.1. Classification (GTDB taxonomy): domain Bacteria; phylum Bacillota; class Clostridia; order Oscillospirales; family Acutalibacteraceae; genus UBA1213. Next base: position 1,531 of record CACYCG010000168.1, on the reverse strand, counting down.
AATACGATCTATATTACCAACGAAGAAGCGTACCTGTCTTTGGACGGAGAAAACCTGGTTTGCCTGATAGAAAATGAAAGCAAATTCCGGATCCCTTTTGATAACGTGGAGAATATTGTATGTTTTGGGTATCCGGGCTGTTCTCCGGCGGTCATGGGGAAATGTGTCAGCAAAAGCATTCCCATTGTCTTTTTATCTCCGCAGGGAAAGTTTCTGGCCAAGGTGTGCGGAGAGACCAAAGGAAATGTCTTTCTCCGGGTCGCTCAGATCGACGTCTTCCGGGAACGCTCCCTGACGCTGGCCCAGAATACGCTGGCATCCAAACTGTGCAACGAGGTTCAGACGCTGAAGCGGTCGATGCATGATATTCCTGCTCTGCGAGAGGAGGAAGAGGTAAAAAAAGCGGTTGGGATCCTGACCGCAGGGGTGGAAAAGGTGTTTCAGTCGGCTTCTTCCGAGGAGCTGCTGGGCATTGAGGGAAACTGCGCCCATGCGTATTTTTCCGTCTTCAACAGAATGATCACCAATCCGGATCCGGCCTTTCGGTTTACATACAGAAACAAGCGTCCTCCGCTGGATTGCGTGAATGCGATGCTGTCGTTTGTCTACACCCTGTACACGAACGAGTTTGCGGCGGCGCTGGAGACAGTGGGGCTGGACAGTTATATCGGGTATATGCATACACTGCGAAGCGGAAGAAGCTCGCTGGCCTGCGATCTAGTGGAAGAAGCCCGGTGTCTGGCGGAGCGGTTTGTACTGACAATGATCAATCTGCGGATCGTTTCCGCTGATGATTTTGAAAAACAGATCTCGGGAGCCGTATGGCTGGCGGATGGAGGCCGGAAGAAAGTTCTGACCCGATGGCAGGAAAAGAAACGAACGGAGTATATGCATCCGTATCTGAAGCAGAAGATCCCGTTCGGGCTGATTCCCTATGTGCAGAGCAATCTGCTGGCCAAGGCGGTCCGGGGAGATCTGGAAGAGTATCCGTGTTTTATTCTGAAGTAGGTGAATGGACATGATGGTATTAATCAGCTACGATGTTTCCACCTCGGATGAGGGAGGGAGGAAACGTCTGAGAAAAGTGGCCAAAGAGTGCCAGAATCATGCGCAGCGGGTACAAAACTCTGTTTTTGAAGCGGATCTGGATTACTCGACCTTTTTGAAACTAAAAAGCCGATTGGAGGGGATGATCGATCAGGAGAAGGACAGTCTGCGGTTTTATTATCTCGGCAACCACTGGAAACGCCGGATAGAGCATATTGGAGCAAAGAAAACATATGATCCCGAAGGGGTAATTATTCTGTAGACAATCAGACAGTGTACCATTGATGCGAACCGAAAGAGATGGCAAAACCCCGTTTGGTTCGCCTGAAAAAGAGTGAAATCCATGCGATTATGATTCTGTGGTAGAATCATAATCCGGATGTCCGCCTCGAGAGAGTGCGTAGGCTGCAAGATATAGTATGTTCTGCAAACAGTGCTGCTATATGTTGCGGCCGCACCTCCCACGAGGTGCGTGAGTTGAAAT
>CACYCG010000167.1 GCA_902772855.1 uncultured Ruminococcus sp. | reverse complement strand
CGCCGGGCAGCTGCCCGAGGAGAGGAACCTGCCCTTTATACGGAGAAGTTGCCCTTCAGAAAAACGAAAACCACAAGAACAACCTCAAACACGAGATTATTATTCACTATTAAGTATTCAATATTCAGTATTCATTAAGCCGCCATCGGCGGCGTTTCTCCCCCGGACCCCCATCCGGGGCTTGCAGCTAATGAAGAGAAGGCAAAGTTCTTTCTTGCAAAGGAGGGAAAGTTTTCGTCCACCTTTTTCAAAAGGTGGCAGAGTCCAGAAACGGAGTCTCTGGTCGCTGACCGCAGTCAGCGAAATTCCCAGACCTGACCGTCAGCCTGTAACGCCACGAGAGCCAGCGGCGGCGTTTCCCATGCCCTTTAGTAAAACCCGAAACCGAAGGAGAGTCTCCAACAAAGCCATTATTCATTTTTCAGTCTTCCGTTAGACGCAGTCGGTGGTCCGGGTGGGAGATCACTTTTCCCTTTCAGGGCCACGCCCCGGGCAGGACAGTAAACCATCTCAGCAACCGCCCATCCTTCACCAAAGTAAAGTCAGAAGGAAGACCTTCGTCCTTACTTCTTCACTCCTCATTCGCTCCCGTCTCCCTGCACGATTTCTTTTTCTCCGCATAGAATGTAGAAACGATGATCCAATCGGGGTCAGTATTCTATTTCGGGAGGAATGACCCATGACGCATATACGAACCTTCGGAGTGATCGGCGGGGACAGGCGGCTGCTGTTCTGTGCCGACAGTATGCAGCAGGACGGCTTTCAGACGGCGGCGGCCGGATTTGATTTGTGGAACGGTTCCCCGGCGGTACGGCAGATGTCCGTGCTGCAGGTGATCGATTCATCGGACGCTCTTGTGCTTCCTTTGCCGCTGTCCAAAGACGGGCTGCATCTGCATTCGCCCTTATCGTCCCGGGATTTTGACCTGCACGCCCTGTTTTCTCAGATACCGCCCGACCTGCCGGTTTTTTACGGGCTTCCAAACGAAGTGCTGAGCGGCAGCGGTCTTCTAAAGGCATACTGCTACGGAAATCGGGAGGATTTTGCCGTTTCCAATGCCCTGCCCACCTCAGAAGGAGCGATCGCGGCAGCCATCCGGGAAACCGACTCCACTTTGTCGGGGGCCGAGGTACTGGTGGCCGGATTCGGGAGGATCGGAAAGATCCTTTCCGCACAGCTTCGGGGCATCGGTGCCCGGGTGACCGTCAGCGCCCGCAAAACGTCCGATCTTGCGATCATCCGGGAAAACGGGCTGAGAGCGTGCAAAACGGAAGAAATCGGCGGAGAGTACGACATTATCTTCAACACCGTCCCGGCGATGATCTTTGACCGGGATATTCTCTCCCGCCTTTCCTGCCGGTCCCTGCTCATAGATCTTGCCTCTCTCCCCGGAGGGGTGGAGGAAGAAGCCGCCGCCGCAAAAGGGATCCGGGTGCTGCACGCCCTTTCCCTGCCGGGAAAAACCGCTCCGAAAAGCGCCGGGATCATCATTAAAAATACGGTTTACAGCATTATCAGGGAGGAAGGTTTATGAACGGCATAACCGTGGGCTTTGCCCTGTGCGGTTCTTTCTGCACCATCGGGCAGTCCCTGCAGGAAATGAAAAAACTGTCCGATTCCGGCTATCAGATCGTTCCCATCGTTTCGTATCATGTGAAAACGATCGATTCCCGGTTCGGAAAAGCCGCCGATCTGCTCCGGCGTCTGCGGGAGATCTCCGGGCAGGAGGTGATCGACAGCATTCCCGGCGCCGAACCGCTGGGGCCGAAAAAAATCACCGACATCATGGTGGTGGCTCCCTGCACCGGCAATACGCTGGCCAAATTAGCCTTGGGCATCACCGACACGCCGGTGACGATGGCGGTAAAGTCCCATCTGCGAAGCGGCCGCCCGGTGCTGTTAGCGATTGCGACCAATGATGCGCTGGGGGCTTCCGCTCAGAATATCGGGCGGATTCTGAACACAAAACAGTATTATTTTGTGCCCTTCCGGCAGGATGCGCCGGGAGAAAAGCCTAATTCGCTGGTGGCCCGTTTTGAACTGCTGCCCGATGCTCTGACTCAGGCGCTGCAGGGCCGGCAGCTTCAGCCGCTGTTTGCCACCTCCCCGGAGAAGCAGGCGTTTCTGCGGGCTATCGAAGAAGCCGGACTTCATGGAGGATAATCCGGAACCGTCCTCTGCAGCCTTTCTTTGGGAAAGGACACAGAGGACGGTCTTTTGGTTTTATCATAGCCGGATGATCTTTGCCGGAGCTATGGCAGGAAGGGGCGGCGGTTATTCGTCGGCGCTGTTCGTGACCTTCGACAGGATCTTCAGCGTCAGATCAAAGCGTTCCTCGTTGGATGTGCAGCCGGTCACCACGGTGATATAGGTTTTGCCATCCCGCAAAAAAGCAGCGCTCAGACAGCAGCCTGCCAAATTGGTCGTTCCGGTTTTGCAGCCGATGGCCTCGCTGCTGTAATAGGGACTTTCCGGATCCAGCAGAGAATTCGTGTTGTTCCAGGTGACGGTTTCGCCGGTGAGAAAGACTTCGGTGGTCTCAAAAGTGCCGACAATGCGCCGCAGCTCCGGAACGGTCAGCACATAGGAAGCAGCTTTCACCATATCGGCCGCTGTCACAAACTGTCCCTCTTCATCCCAGCCGTCCGGGGTGAGAAAATGGCTGTCGGTCATCCCTAAGGAGGCGGCCATGTCATTCATCAGCCCCACAAACACCTCCACCGCTTCCCCGTCGCTGAGCGTTTCTCCGCTTCTAACACGGCGGGCGGTGGCAACGGCGGCAGTGTAGGCGGCATCGTTCCCGGAACACAGCAGCATTCCGGTCAGAAGCTGCCGCACCGTGAGCTGACTGCCGATGGAAATGAAGCAAAGACTGGAATCCTCATGGACCAGATACTGCTCATCCCCGACAGTGATGACTTCTTCCGGGGAAAAATACTGCAGCATGACGGAAGCGGTGAGGAGCTTTGTCATACTGGCCGGCGCTACCGGAAGATCGGGATAATCTTCATATACCATCTTCCCCTCTTCCACGCAGAAGGCCACGGCTGACAGGCAGGTCGGGGATTCCACAATGGAAACCTCTGCGGCAGCGCTTTCCTTGCGGGAGTGGTTTTCCGATTCATCGGAGCGTTCCTCTTCTCTGGATTCGGAAGACGTTTCTTCCGAGCGTTCCTCCTCCTTCGAGCCGGAAGACGTTTCTTCCGGGCGTTCGGATCCCTGGGATCCGGAAGACGTTTCTGCCGCCGAAGAGACCGCCGGACGGCCCTCCAAAACGGGATGGCCCTCTCCCGCCGACAGTGAGCAGGAGGGCAGCAGACAGCAGGCACATAGCAGGCCAATCAGCCATCTTTTCTTTTTCACGATGATACCTCAATTCTATTTTTCTGTTTTCGCAAACCGTATGTTGGGAGCCTCTGACACGAAACGCTCAGGCAGGACGGGAGGCTTTTTCGATGGCCTTGCGGTATACATCGTAGGTATGGCCATTGAACAGGACCCATTTGATCTGCCGGAATGTCCCCGGATGCCGGGAAACATATTCCGAAACCACCGAAACAGCGATGTCGGCGGCTTCCTCTAAAGGAAAGTGATAGACACCGGTGGAAATGGATGGAAAGGCGATAGTTTCAATGCCTTTTTCTGCGGCGAGATCGAGGCAGGAGCGGTAGCAGGAGGCCAGCAGTTCCCGTTCCTGACTGTGACCGTCCTGCCAGATCGGGCCGACGGTATGGATGACGTAGGAGCAGGGCAGCGCATAGGCCCCGGTGATCTTCGCCTGACCGGTCGGACAGCCGTGAAGGGTGCGGCATTCTTTCAGAAGCTCCGGCCCGGCGGCACGGTGAATGGCGCCGTCCACGCCCCCGCCTCCGAGAAGGCTGTTATTGGCTGCGTTGACGATAGCCTGAACGCCGTGGTCGTGGGTAATATCCCCTATCACCGCCTGAAGCTGCGTTGACTTCGGCAGACAGGCGCAGACCCGCTCAGACAGATCATCGGAGACCTTCAGGATCACATCCAACAGCTCCAGATCGGTTTTCCATTTTTCCTCTATCGCCTCATACCCCACCAGAGCGCCGAGGATATTCCCCGCCACAGCGCCGGTGGAATCGCTGTCGCCTTTATGGTTGACAGAGGCGATCAGCCCGGCGGAAAAATCATTCTGGTATTTCAGCGCACAGTACAAAGCGATGGCCAGCGTTTCTTCCGCCACCCAGCCTTCCCCAAGGCGGTGGATGTTTTCCAGGTCGGAATCGCTGTTTTCGGAAAGGGTCACGCTCAGGCGAATCAGGTCGCACAGATCGTTCAGGAAGGGATTGCGGGGGAACAGTTTTTTCACAGCCTGCTCGGATTCCAGCACGATTTCCTTCAAAGAAAGGTTCTTCATGGGGTAAAGAATGCGGTGGAGAATATGGACAAAAACTGCTGCCGGCATATAGCCGAGCGGATGACTATGCGTAACAGCGGCCGCCTGAGCGCCTTTGAGGTCCACCACGGCAATATCGGCCTGCGGATAGAGGAGTCCTACCGGCGCCACCCGCATCACGCCTCCGCAGCCCTTGCTTTTATTGATGGGCGCTGCAATCGGGTCCGGAGTGTGGCCCATGCCGGAGCGGGTCTGCAGCCCGGACAGGCAGGTATTGCCCGGCGCCCGCAGCGCAAACAATTCCGGCACTTTCAGCAGGCGGGAACGGTCCAGCCCGGTGCTTTTCACTTCATCAAAGGAAAAGTTCTGCGTCAGGTACCAGTCAAAATAGGCTTCTTCCACAGAATAGGCGGAATCCGTCAGCTCCCCGGAAGGATCCTCCGCTAATAGTCCATCCGCAGTAAAAAGCGTCATCTGCGTATCATCCGAGATCACAGCCTTATGCGTGCGGGCAGACAATTCATATTCCGTGATCCCGCTTTTTCCGTAATAGGAAAAAATGGCATTCTCTTTTTGAAACTCTACCGCATACCCTAATGCATCTCCGGCAGCGCCACCCACCAGACAGCCTCTGATACGGTCTTTCAGTTGCATTTCAAGTCACACCTTTCTCTGTTTTTTTCAGTATCCTTATTATACCCCATCTCCTCCTCTCCTGTCAAACCGCCGGACCACTTTCCTAAAAACTTGCATTTTAGAAAGGAGAGCAAATCCGGAAAACCCGCCATACGAGATTATTGTTCAGTGTTCATTATTCATTGAGCCGATGTGCCGGGCGGAAGTGCCCTTGGAGTGCCGCCGGCTTTTCCGCTCTCCTTCAGGAAAACAAATAAACCCGGCTGCGCAGAGAGAAAAAAAGAATGAGTCCAAAGCCCGGAGGAGCTTCTTTCTCATTCTTTTCTTCATTATGATTCTTCAGGGGCGTCCTTTTCAAAGCCGCAGTCCTTTGTCTGACAGACAAGCTTCGGTTTTTTGCCGTTCTTCTTGAACAGAAGGCCGCCGCAGTTCGGGCAGGATTCGGCCGTCGGCTCATACCACGACATGAAATGACAGGTCGGATAATTGGAGCAGCCGAAAAACTTCCGGCTCTTTTTGGTGGTTTTCACAATCACGTCTCCGCCGCACAGCGGGCACGAAACGCCGATCTTCTCCACCACCTTGACAATATTCTTGCACTCCGGGTACCCCGAGCAGGCGATGAACCGTCCGAAGCGTCCGAACTTGACCACCATCGGCTTGCCGCATTTGTCGCAGACAAGGTCGGTCTTGTCTTCTTCCAGCGTGATCTTCACGCCCTTCATCTCGTCCTTGGCTTTTTTCAAAGTGGCGTCAAAATCGCCGTAAAAATCTGTTAAGAGCTGCACCCATTCATAGCTTCCCTCTTCCACGCTGTCGAGATTCTGCTCCATCTGGGCGGTGAAGCGGACGTTGACGATCTTGGGGAAACGCTCTTCCATGAGCTGCGTGGAAACCTCTCCGAGTTCCGTCGGGACCAGCATTTTCGTTTCCCGCTTGACGTACCCGCGGGAAGTGATCGTGCTGATGGTCGCCGCATAGGTGGACGGGCGGCCGATGCCGTTTTCTTCCAGAGCTTTGATCAGGCTGGCTTCGGTGTAGCGGGCAGGCGGCTGCGTGAAATGCTGATTGGGGACCATTTCCTTGACCCGAAGAAGCATCCCGTCTTCGAGGGGCGGCAGTTCGGATTCTTTTTCCTGGGCCGTGTCCTGACTTTCCACATACAGCGCCGTGTAGCCGTCAAAATCCACCCGATAGCCGGACGCTTTGAACAGATAGTCTTTCACCACAATATCCGCCTGCGTGGTTTTCTGCACGCATTCCGCCATCTGACAGGCAATAAAGCGCTCCCAGATGAGCTTATACAATTTATATTGGTCGGAGGTAAGGTTGTTTTTAATGCGGGAGGGTTCCAAGTCGATCATCGTGGGGCGGATGGCCTCATGGCCGTCCTGTGCACCGGCACGGGATTTGAAACGGCGGTGCTCCTTGGGAAGATACCGCTCTCCCCATTTATTCCGGATAAAAGCCTCGGCAGCATTGAGCGCATCTTCCGAAAGACGCAGGGAGTCCGTTCTCATATAGGTGATCAAACCGACAGCTCCCAAGCCGTCAATTTCCACGCCTTCGTACAATTCCTGCGCCACTTTCATCGTGCGCTTGGACTGAAAGCCCAGTTTGCGGGAGGCCTCCTGCTGAAGGGTGGACGTGATAAACGGCGGGGCCGGTTTTTTGCGGCGGGTGCCGTGGCGCACTTTTTCCACCGTGGCCGGAAGGCCGTCCATTTCCTGCAGCAAAGCGCGCGCCTGCTGTTCGTTTTCGATTTTGATCTTTCCGCTGCGGTCGCCGTAAAAAACCGCCTCAAACGCTTTTCGGCTGCCCTTGGGAATGAACTTGGCGTCGATCGTCCAGTATTCCTCCGGCTGGAACGCCCGGATCTGCCGCTCCCGGTCCACGATGATCTTCACCGCCACCGACTGCACCCGCCCGGCAGAAAGCCCTTTCCGAATTTTCTGGGACAAAAAGGGGCTGAGCTTATAGCCGACCAGCCGGTCTAAAATGCGGCGGGCCTGCTGAGCATTCACCAGGTCAATATCAATTTTTCGGGGGGAAGCCATGCCGCTGTCAACGCCGGTTTTGGTGATCTCATTAAAAGTCACCCGATTGGCTTCATTCAGATCCAGCCCGAGAAGATATGCTAAATGCCAGGAAATCGCCTCGCCTTCCCGGTCAGGGTCAGTGGCCAGATAGACCGTTTCGCTTCGGTTTGCCAGTTTCTGCAGCTCCTCCGCCAGCTTTTCTTTTCCCTGGATCGTTTCATATTTCGGGGTGAACTTCTTCTTGATGTCCACGCTCAGCCGATGTGGATTCAGGTCCCGGATATGCCCCATCGAGGCGATCACTTCGT
>CACYCG010000166.1 GCA_902772855.1 uncultured Ruminococcus sp. | reverse complement strand
TCGAAAAAAGAAGAACCTTTGCCATTATTTCTCACCCCGATGCGGGTAAGACCACTCTTACGGAAAAACTGCTGCTCTATACCGGAACAATACAGTCGGCAGGTTCTGTAAAAGGCAAAAAATCCGACAAACATGCAGTTTCCGACTGGATGGAAATTGAAAAACAGAGAGGTATTTCCGTCACGTCCTCAGTTATGCAGTTCAACTATAACGGTTACTGCGTCAATATTATCGATACACCCGGACATCAGGACTTTTCCGAGGATACCTACCGCACACTGATGGCTGCCGATTCTGCCGTGATGGTTATTGATGCATCAAAGGGCGTTGAGGCTCAGACCAGAAAGCTTTTTAAGGTCTGCCTTTTGCGTGACATTCCCATCTTTACCTTTATAAACAAAATGGACCGTGAAGCAAGAAGCCCCTATGATCTTCTTGAAGACATCGAAGACGTTCTGGGAATTCACACCTGCCCGATGAACTGGCCCATCGGCTGCGGAAAAGAATTCAAGGGTGTGTATGAATTTGCCTCAAAAGAGATTCTAGCCTTTACCGCCAATAACGGTCAGCACGAGGTTGCGACTGACAGACTAACTATTGACGACCCTGATCTTGACGAAAAGTTAGGGGATACCCTTGCCCAGACACTTAGGGATGATGTGGAACTGCTTGAAGGAGCAGGGGATGATCTGGATCTTGACCAGGTACGCCACGGAAAACTGACTCCGGTATTTTTTGGTTCCGCCCTTACAAACTTTGGTGTTGAACCGTTCCTTGCTGATTTTCTCAAAATGACTACTCCGCCTCTGCCTCGCAGCACAATTGACGGCGAAGTTGACCCGTTTGAAGACAAGTTTTCCGCATTTGTGTTCAAGATACAGGCAAACATGAACAAGGCACATCGTGACAGGATCGCCTTTATGCGTATATGCTCCGGTAAATACGAAAAACAGATGGAGGTATACCACGTTCAGGGGGACAAGAAGATGCGTCTTTCACAGCCTCAGCAGCTTATGGCCCAGGACAGAGAGGTTATTGAAGAAGCATACGCAGGCGATATTATCGGTGTTTTTGATCCGGGAATCTTCTCAATCGGTGATACCGTTTGTTCACCCTCAAAAAAAGTCCGCTTTGAAGGTATTCCAACCTTTGCACCGGAACATTTTGCCCAGGTGCGCCTTAAAGATACAATGAAGCGCAAACAATTTGTAAAGGGCATCAGCCAGATCGCACAGGAAGGCGCAATCCAGATCTTTCAGAATCTTGGCGGCGGCATGGAAGAAGTCATTGTAGGTGTTGTGGGTGTTCTTCAGTTTGAGGTGCTTGAATACCGTCTTAAAAACGAATACAACGTTGATATTATACTCGAACACATGCCTTATGAGCTTATCCGGTGGATAGACAACGAAGGTCTTGATCCCAAAACACTCAACCTTACATCCGACACAAAGCGGATACAGGATCTTAAAGGAAAACACCTTCTGCTTTTCTCCAGTGAATGGAACATTACCTGGGCTCTTGAACACAACAAAGAACTTGTCCTTACAGACTTCAGCAAAAACTGACCGGAGAATCACCGGACCGACAAGCAGGACACATTCATGATATCTTTTGTTTTTTATCCTATCCGCTTATTAATAGAATAGTATAAATGTATGAAACCGACCGTATTTTTCGGCCGGTTTTTTTCATCTATCAAAATAGTGCAAAAAAATCCTGCCACAGATGTGACAGGAACTTTTCTTGGTGACCCGGACGGGAATCGAACCCGTGTTACCGCCGTGAAAGGGCGGTGTCTTAGCCGCTTGACCACCGGGCCGGATACAATAGCGGTAGTGGGATTCGAACCTACGACACTCCGGGTATGAACCGAATGCTCTGACCAACTGAGCTATACCGCCTTATGCGCCGACTTCAAATGTCAGCCTCATTATTATACTTGATTCCGAAAAAAAAGTCAAGGATTATTTCTTCCTTTTTGCCATCTATTTTTATACTTTTTGTATAAAGTCAAAATTGTATGCAATCTGTATCAAAAGAAATCTTGACTTTACGATAGTACAAATTGTAATATTCGTCATTTTTTCCTTCCATCTCGGAATTAAACCGTTTTCAACAGCCATCTGTTGAAAATGTGGAAAACTTCTCCACCGGGAAGTGAAAACTCCTGCAAAGGAATTCCGGAAAAAAACCGCCGAAAACCACAAGATATAGACCTGTTTTTCATATTTCCCCCTATTTTGCAGTATATTTCCTGTCTTTATTACCATTTGTATTGTTTGGTTTTTAACACTTTCAACATTTCACTGTGGAAAACCCGGGAGTTTTCCACCTTTACGAATTGTAAAATACTCCTCCCGCAGCATCGACAGCAGCTTGATGTCCCGGAAAACGCTCCCCTTTTTCATTTCCGCCCGAAGCAATCCTTCCGGGCGCATTCCCAATTTCTGCATGACCCGTTCCGAGGGAGCATTGTCGGCAAAGCAGATCCCCTTGATTTTTTCCAGCCCGAGCATTTCAAATCCGAACGAAAGCATTTTTTCGGCGGCCTCCGCCGCATAGCCGTGATTTTGCCAGCGGGCGTCAATGAAATACGAAATATCCCCGTGCAGGTGCTGCATATCGAGATTGATCAGCCCGACGTTCCCGATATACTGCCCGTTTTCCTTCAAAAAGACGCCAAACTCAAAATGTTCCCATTGAAGCGCCGCTTTGTGCAGGGTGCGAAACCAGGCGCGGGTCGTGCGGTTGGTGGGGTGTTCCGGCAGGCCGCAGGTGGAGCGCTGGATCTCCGGCTGAGAAATGACCGCCGTGTACGCAGAAGCATCCGTCAGGCGGTAAGGCCGCAGCAAAAGCCGTTTGGTTTCCAGAGTCTTTCCTTTCATGTTCCATTCCTTCTTTGTTCCTATTTGAAAACGGACAGGAACCATCGTTCCTGTCCGTTCTGTCTGCTTGTCCTGCGGGCTTCTCAGCCGTTGTAGGAATAATTGGGGGCTTCTTTGGTGATCTGAATATCGTGGGGATGGCTTTCCTTCAGCCCGGCTCCGGTGATGCGGATAAAACGGGCCTTCTCATGAAGTTCCTGAATGGTAGCGCAGCCGGTGTAGCCCATGCCGGCCCGCAAACCGCCCATCAACTGATACACCGTATCCGACAGCGCCCCCTTGTAAGGCACTCTTCCTTCCACTCCTTCCGGAACCAGCTTTTTGTTGCCGGACTGGAAGTAACGATCCGCACTGCCTCTTCCCATAGCGCCCAGGCTGCCCATGCCGCGGTACACCTTGAACTGGCGTCCCTGATAGATCTCGCTTTCCCCGGGAGATTCCTCGCACCCGGCCACAAGAGAGCCGATCATGACCACGCTGCCGCCGGCCGCCAGCGCCTTGACGATATCTCCGGAATATTTCACGCCGCCGTCGGCGATGACGGGAATATTATGCTTGGAGGCTTCGCAGGCCGCATCGTAAATGGCGGTGATCTGCGGCACGCCGATGCCGGCCACAATACGGGTCGTGCAGATGGAACCGGGGCCAATGCCTACTTTTACGCAGTCAGCGCCCGCATCGATCAGCGCCTTGGCCGCTTCTGCCGTTGCAATATTGCCGGCCACGAGCTGCACATCCGGGAAGGCTTTTTTCACTCTGGCCACCGAGTTGATGATGTTGTTGTTGTGGCCGTGAGCGGAATCCAGCACCAGCACGTCTACCTGTGCCCGGATCAGTTCCTCCACCCGCTCCAGCACGTCCGGGGTACCGCCGATAGCGGCTCCGCACAGCAGTCTTCCGTTGCGGTCTCTTGCACTGTTGGGATACTGGACCGATTTTTCAATATCCTTGATGGTAATCAGCCCTCTGAGCACGCCGTCCTCATCGACCAGCGGGAGCTTTTCGATCTTGTGGCGCTTCAGAATAGCCTGTGCATCCTGCAGCGTGGTCCCCACCGGCGCCGTCACTAAGTGCTCACGGGTCATCACGTCTGCGATCCGCTGGCTGTAATCGGTTTCGCTCATAAAACGCAGATCCCGGTTGGTAATGATGCCCACTAACTTTCCGCCCTCTTCGCAGATCGGCACACCGGAGATTTTGTACTTGGCCATCAGTTTGTTGGCGTCGTTGACATAATGAAAGGGAGTCAGGTAGAACGGGTTCACAATAACTCCGTTCTCAGATCTTTTCACACGATCCACCGCATCAGCCTGCTGTTCGATGGTCATGTTCTTGTGGATGATGCCAATGCCGCCTTCCCGTGCGATGGCGATCGCCATCCGGGTCTCGGTCACTGTGTCCATAGCAGCGGTCATCAACGGCGTGTTGAGCTTGATGGTTTTGGTCAGATAGGTGCTGATATCCACTTCTCTCGGCTGGACGCTGGACTCACCGGGGATCAGCAGGACATCATCAAACGTCAACCCTTCTTTTCCGAACTTCTGATCATAGCTTACATTCATCATTCGCAAATCCTCCCCTTTTCGTTTTTCCTTGAATTATAATTTTCAATTATAACACCGGCACCGGAAATTAAAGTTCTTTTATAGAATTATTTTAACTTTTTTGCCCCCTGAAAACCCCCGGGGAATTGCCAGAAAAACCCAGTAAAAAAGCCCCTTTGAAAGCGCCGGTCCCCGAAAGAAAAACCTTCGGGGACCGAAAACGGTCAGAACGGTCGAGGGGAACTGTCTGCTCAGCTCCAGGCATCCTGAGAGGCGGGGGTCCTGATCCCCACGAGGATAAACTGATCCCAGAGGAACCACTGATTTCCCTTGCGGCGAAGCTGGATCTGCCGGGGAGAATCCGCACCGCCGGAACGAACGTGCAGGGTCGCATAGCCTTCGTTCTGGAACGAATAGGGGTTGCTGAAAATCGTGATCCGGTACGGCTCATTAGGGCGATAATCATTGGACGGCGCAGCGCCTTCAAAATAGGAGAAGGGAACATACTGCTGCCCGGACAGCCGATCTTTGTAGAACTGCGTGTCATAGGCGGACAGGGGGCCCTTCGGTCCTCTCAGGAAGGTCAGCATCTGCGCTCCCTGCTCCTTGTCGACCGCATAGCAGCAAAAAGCGCACACGGCAAGGGCGGCGGTCATGTACGGAGAGGTCAGCGCCGCTTCCGGCAGGCTTTTCATCTGCTCCAGCGTTTCGGGAAGATCCGCAAAGGTAAAGGTCTGCGGAGAAGGAAGCGAAGCCGGATTATCCGGGGCCGGGGCCGGGGTGGACTGCTGTTGATTCATTCGGTCAAACAAACTCATAAAAAAACCTCCTTTTATATTGTTTCCAGCGTTTTCTGTCAGAACTGAACGTCATAGGTATAATAGACATCCGTCGTGGTAACGTAAATCCGCCAGCCGCTGACGATATACAGGTTCGTGAAGTCGTCCTCATCTCCCACCGCTAAAAAGTCAGGGCTGGTGATGGTTTTCGTGGAAACGAACGACTGGTAGTTCTTTTGTTCGCTCAGGGTCCCGCCACGGGAGGTAAACCATGTCACCGCATCGTCTATGGTGGTGAAATCCTCCGGATGGAACGCTTCCGAAAGCCCGGTCACCCGGAACAAAGCGTGTTCTTCGGTTACATAGGCATTGGTCACGGTGCCGCTCACTCCCTCCGGGATAGTCCCCTTGGTTTCAGAGACCGTATATTCCGCCGGGGTTCCGGCAGACGGTTTGGAGGAAGGCGAGGAACTTTCAGAAGGAGAAGAGCTTTCAGCAGAAG
>CACYCG010000165.1 GCA_902772855.1 uncultured Ruminococcus sp. | reverse complement strand
TTCCGTCAGATCACGGCGATGTCCGATTCGTCCATCAGCTTCACGCCGTTTTCGGTCAGGATCTTTTCGGCGGCTTCGTTATCTGCTACCCGCAGCACCACGGAAGCAAACCTCTTGGTGGCGGTGATGAAGGCATACATATACTCGATGTTGATATTATGCCGTGCCAAAATATTGACGACCTTGGAAAGAGAACCCGGTTCGTCTGGAATGGAAACGCCGACCACCTTCGTAATCGACACAAAGCAGCCGGAGGATTCCAGCGCTTCCTTTGCCTTTTCGGGGTCGGTCACGATCAGACGGAAAATACCGAAATCCTGTGTGTCCGCCACGCTCATGGCCCGGATGTCGACCCCGGCCTTGGCGATGGCATCGGTGATCGTCACCAGCTTGCCTTCCTTGTTCTCCACAAAAATGGATACCTGCTTTACTGCCATAGTTGATTCCTCCTTTGATAGTAGTTGGTTATGATACACAGTGCTTACACATTGATGCCCAGCCGCTTGCGCTTGTCGATGACCCGCACGGCCTTGCCCTCGGAGCGGGGAATGCTGCCCGGGGCCACTAAATGAATCTTCGGGTTAATGCCCAGCATGGTTTTCATGGCGCCCTGCAGTTCCTTTTCTCTGGCGGTGATGACCTTCGGGGTATCGGAGAAGTCATCCCCAGACATTTCCACGTTGATGTCGAACGTATCCGTATTGTTCACACGGTCCACAATGATCTGGTAATTCGGCGCATAACCGGCATTCAGCAGCACCGCTTCGATCTGGCTGGGGAATACGTTGACGCCCCGGATGATCATCATGTCATCGGAACGGCCCATCGGCTTGCACATCTTCAGCAGGGTGCGCCCGCAGGAGCATTTTTCTCTGGTCAGCACGCAGATATCTCTGGTCCTGTAGCGCAGCAGCGGGAAGGCTTCTTTATCGAGAGAGGTAAACACCAGCTCGCCCTTTTCGCCCAGCGGCAGCGGCTCTCCGGTGTTGGGATTGATGATCTCCGCAATAAAATGGTCTTCGTTGATGTGCATTCCGGTCTGCTCTTCGCATTCAAACGCCACGCCGGGGCCGCTCATTTCCGTCAGGCCGTAAATATCGAAGGCCTTGATGCCCAGCGAGCGCTCAATATCCCGCCGCATTTCCTCCGTCCACGGTTCTGCGCCGAAGATGCCGGCTTTCAGGTGGTTATCCTCCGGCTGGTAGCCGCTTGCCTTGAGGGATTCCCCGATATAGGCGGCATAGGACGGGGTGCTGCAGAGAATGGTCGCATTCAGGTCCATCATGAACTGGATCTGGCGCTCTGTATTGCCGCTGGACATGGGGAGCGTCAGGCAGCCGACCTTATGCGAACCGCCGTGCAGTCCCGCACCGCCGGTGAACAGGCCGTAGCCGTAGGCCACCTGACAGACATCGCCCTCTCCGCCGCCGGCCGCCACGATCGCCCGGGCGCAGCATTCTTCCCACATATCCACGTCTTTCTGCGTGTAAAACGCCACCACCCGCTTGCCGGTGGTGCCGGAAGTGGAATGGATCCGCACGCAGTTTTTCAGATCGGTCGCCAAAAGGCCATAGGGATAGGCTTCCCGCAGGTCGTCTTTCTTAAGAAAGGGCAGCTTCCGCAAATCTTCCACGCCGTGAATATCCTCCGGCGCAACGCCTTTCTCATCCATCAGGGCACGGTAATACGGAACGTTTTCGTACACATAACGCACCTGATGCACCAATTTATAATCCTGCAGTTTCCGCATTTCCTCTGCAGGCATCGTTTCCATTTCGGGCTGATAATATTTTCCGGACATTGGCAATCACTCTTTCTACTATAAAATTGTAAGAACGATAGCAGCAGGAGCCTCTGTTTTCTCAGGTTCCCTGACAGTACCCAAGTTCAAAAGCTTTCAGGTTGATGTCGATAAAGGCGGGCTTCACGCATTTGGCGATGGCTTGCTGCCATTTTTCATAGGGAATGTCAAAATAATGCGCCAGCCGTCCCATGAGAACAATATTGCAGGCTTTGGCGGAACCGGCTTCGGTGGCCAATGACAGGGCATCGAGCGCATCCACCCGAACGCCCTTTTCCTTCATTTCCTCCAAGATCCCCTCGGGATAGGTCTCTTTTCCGATGATCACCGGCATGGGGTCGATCTGCTGGGTATTGACGATGACCGTGCCGCCCTTGCGGAGATTTCTGACATAGCGGGCTGCCTCTAATTTTTCAAAGCTGACGATAAAATCCGCTTCGCCTTCTTCGATCACAGGAGAATAAACCTTCTCTCCGAATTTGACATACGTCACCACGGAACCGCCCCGCTGACTCATGCCGTGCACTTCGCTGACCTTTACGTCATAGCCCTCGTCCACTAAGAGCCGTCCCAACAGTTTTGAAGCGAGCAGAGAACCCTGTCCTCCCACGCCAACGATCATAATAGTAGAAGCCATGTTTATTTCTCCTCACTTTCAAAGGCATCAAAGGGGCACAAGCCGGCACAGACACCGCAGCCGATGCACAGGGTGCTGTCCACGACCGCATGACCGTCCCTGAACGAAATAGCCGGGCAGCCAAACTGCATACAGCGCTTGCAGCCGCGGCATTTTTCCGGATCCACGAACAGCGGCTTTTTCGGCTTGACATATTTCAGCAGCACGCACGGACGGCGGGAGATGATGACGGAGGGTTCCTCCTTTGCCAGCTCCTCCTTGAGCACGGTTTCACACTGCTTGAGGTCGTAGGGGTCCACGACCCGCACGGAGCGAATGCCGACGGAATGGCACAGGCTTTCCAGGTCCACCTTCCCGGCGGGGTCGCCCTTGATATTGTAGCCGGTGGTCGGGTTCTGCTGATGACCGGTCATGCCGGTGATGGAGTTATCCAAAATGATGACCGTGGAATTGGAGCCGTTGTAAGCGATATTGATCAGCCCCGTCACGCCGGAATGCATGAAGGTGGAATCGCCGATAACGCAAACGGTTTTTCCTTCGGTTTCGCTGCCGCCGGCCTTATTGTAGCCGTGCAGCCCCGATACGGAAGCGCCCATGCAAAGGGTCATATCCAGCGCATTCAGCGGCGGCATGGAGCCAAGGGTGTAGCAGCCGATATCTCCGAGCACCGTGAGTTTATTCTTCGCCAGCACATAATACATTCCTCTGTGCGGGCAGCCGGCGCACATCATCGGAGGTCTCACCGGAACCTTCGTGTCCAGCGAAACGCTTTCCTTCGGCTCCTGCCCGAGAGCGGCGCCGATGGTTTTCTGAGAAAACTCTCCGAGCAAGGAAAACGCCTCTTTCCCGGTGACGGTCAGCCCGATATTCCGGCAGTGCGTTTCAATGATGGGATCCAGTTCTTCAATGACATACACCTTGCCGACCTTCGCTGCAAAATCCTGCAGGAGCTTCACCGGCAGAGGGTTGACCATGCCGAGCTTCAGCACGGATACCCGGTCGCCAAACACTTCTTTGACATACTGATAAGAGGTGGACGACGTGATAATGCCGAAATCAAACGCTCCGGTGCCTTCCTCCACCCGGTTGAGCGGGCTGCCCTCCGCATAGGCGGTCAGTTTAGCGGTGCGCTCCTCCACAAAGGGATGGCGGGCGATGGCGTTGGCGGGAGCCATAATATATTTCCGCGGGTTCTTGACATACTCTTTGGTGACGTCCACCCGCTCCCCGGTCGTGACAATGCTCTGCGAATGCGCCACACGGGTGCACATTTTGATGAACACAGGGGTGTCAAAGGTTTCGGAGATCTCATAGGCGATCTTGGCAAAATCAAGCGCCTCCTGCGAATCGGAGGGCTCGAGCATGGGGACTTTGGCAGCGATGGCATAATGACGGGAATCCTGCTCATTCTGCGAGGAATGCATTCCGGGGTCATCGGCCACGCAGATTACCATGCCGGCATTGACGCCGGTGTAAGACATCGTGAACAGCGGGTCGGCCGCTACGTTCAGCCCGACGTGCTTCATGCAGCAGGCGGAGCGCTTCCCCCGCAGCGAGGCACCAAAAGCCGTTTCCATCGCTACTTTTTCATTAGGTGCCCATTCACAGTATACGTCGCTGTTTTTCGCAAATTCCTCCGTGATCTCGGTGCTGGGCGTGCCGGGATAGCTGGAGATCAGGGCGCAGCCGGCTTCATATAACCCACGAGCCAGAGCAGCGTTGCCTATCATCAATTCTTTCATGTTCTTTCACCTACTATTTGTTCTTATCGTTCCACGAAACAGAGCCTTCTGCCTCCGTTTCCCTGCTTCTTATTGTACCATATTCCCGCCCCACTTGCAACCGACCAGCCGGGGGAAGCCTTTTCCGGGAGGGGAGCCTTCTACGGGGGAAACCCTTTTTAGAAAAAGGGTTATCCCCCGAAACCCCCTTCCTAAAAACTTGCACTTAGTAAAGAAAAAGCCGGTCAAGGTTTTTGCAAAGGAGTGCAGGACTTTTAGCATTTTCATCGACTGTAAGCCACGCAAGGGGGGTCCGGGGGAACTCCCCCGGATACGGGGTCCAGCGCCGCCGCTGGTTTTTATAAAAAGGGTTATCCCCCGACAATGCCAACAACTTAAGCGTTAAAGGCAATTACACCACACAAAAGGAAAAAGCAGGGAGGGTATAATGTCCAAAAACAAAGATTAT
>CACYCG010000164.1 GCA_902772855.1 uncultured Ruminococcus sp. | reverse complement strand
GAGGGTTTTTCTTCGGAAAATGACACAAAGCAAAGTAAAGCAAAGCAAAGTAAAGCAAAGCAAAGTAAAGCAAAGCAAAGTAAAGCAAAGCAAAGTGTGTGCGCTGCCCCCGCCGTTCTGCTGGTGCCGTGCAGGGGTCAGCCGCTGAAGGTGACACAAAACGATCTGCAGGAATACACACACGACTTTCCATCGCTTCGGGCAGAGGATTCGCTGAAAAGGGCAGCACTGTATCTTCAGGCCCACCCGGACAAGCAGAGAAGCCGGGAGGCGACAAAGGCCTATCTGCGCCTGTGGCTCGAACAGGACGCCGCCAATGCCGCTGCCGCTTACGGGCCCACAGGGGAGAAGGCGACCTATGACATCAGCGAATACGAATCCTTCAGCGCGGTGGATTATTTTGACGCCGAGGACGGCTCTGACTGACTCTTTCCGCTGTTGAGGCTGACTGCCTGCTTCAATTATTCTCCGCCAGCCCCTCTACAGCCGTGTATACATTCGACACCCGGTACCAGGTGGCGTAGCCGGTAATGCCGTCCGGGGTCAGGTGAAAGATTTCCTGAAACACCCGCACAGCGGCCTCGGTTTTCGGGCCGTAGATGCCGTCGGCCGAGAGCACCGGGATGCGGGGATAGTTTTTGGCGATGGCATTTAACTGCCGCTGCAGGGTTCGCACAGCATTCCCTCGGGAGCCTCTTTTCAGCACGCCCTGAAAACTCTGCGGCACCCCCTGCACCTTTTCAGCTTCCCGCAGAATGATATTGCGCCCGTAGTAATACTGCAGGATCCGCAAAGCGTCATAGCCCTGCTCCGCCAGCGCCCGGCTGCCCCATTGACTCAGCCACCCCGCCCGCTTCACCCGCTCGCCGTCACAATACTGCGCAAACAGCGGCTGCACCGCTCCGGGACGGGTGAGGTACATCGCAAAAACCTCATCGGCGATCCGGCTGATGCGGGAAAAAATCGTTCTGCCGTAGGTGAACGCCTGGTCATAGGCGGTGGAGGAGGTGATGGTGAAATCATATCCCTTCCCCCGATACCATTCCGTGTATACCCGGCTGAGCGTAAAAGAGCAGATGGCGATCAGGTTGGCTCTGATAGCCTCTTCCGGCCAACTGTCGTAGATCTCCGAGGAGGCGACGTTTTTGATATATTCCGTGAAGCCCACCCGGTAATTCGGTGCGGCGGCATCCTCCGGCACCCCGGCGTGAACGATTATCCACTCCGGCACCACCGGCCTGTCCAGCACGACCGTGCCCCCGAAATCGGGAAGCGGTTTTTGTTCGGCTTCGGGAATTTTCGGGGCTTCCGGTTCCCACAGTCCCGGGGGAGGCACCCGGATAAAACTGCTTTGCCCGGGAAAAACCACCGACTGCAAAGACACCGTTCCCCCGTACAGCGGAAGCCCTGTCACCGTGACAACCTCCCCCGCACGGCTTTCCGCCGTCAGCACACAGGGTCGGTACGGTCTGGCGGCGCCTTCCGGCAGGGGAGATTCCGTTTGTTTTTCCGCCGGAGCCGACACCCACACCGGGCGCAGCAGCCCATCCTCATCGGTCACTCCCTGCGACAGCAGCACGCCGTTTTCGTCCCGGATGGTGACCTCGGCCCCTGCCTCCGGCCTTCCCTGCGACACAGAAAAAGCCGATACTTTCAAAACCCCGGTATCCGGGGAAGGAATGATTTCCGGTTCCATAGCAACCCCTCCGTTATCATTGGCAAAGCCCCCGGCTGTCTGGTCCGGGCGGCAGCGCCGTTTGTTGTCTGATTTTGCCGGGTTCAGCCGCCGCTGCGCAGTTTCAGGAACGTATTCCACAGGTTCAGCGTTCCATATCCCCACTTGACGTTCGGGTAGGTGATCCCCTCCCGCCGGGCCGCCCCGCTGATGAGAAGATTCCGCACGGTTTCGCCATTCATATCCGGGTAATTACCTTTCACAATGCCCCATTCGAGCAGCAGGGCGCAGGCGCCCGCAGTAACGGCGGCGGCGGCGCTGGTCCCGGTCATGCTTCCCACCCCCTGCGGGTAGTAGCCCCCGATCGCCACCCCCGGGGCTGTCAGATCCGGCGCCGGCACACGGGAGCGGTTCGGCCCCCAGGAAGAGGACAAAAACAAACTTCCGTCCCGGCTGTTGTACGCCCCGCAGCAAACGGTTTTTTCAGCCGCCGAAGGAAACACCACCGTATTCTCCGGCACAGGCCGCAAAAACTCCACCCCGGAGTCTGCCTGCCCGGTGATGGGGAGCCACGCCCAGTAACGTCCGTCTACCACGTCATCTCCGAACAGCCCGATCTCCCAGATGCCCTCTCCGGCCTCTTCCACGCCCACCCAGATGACGGTATTGCTCCCCCGTGCATAGCGGATGGTCACGGCCGCTCGGTCGAGCAGCAGCCGTTCCCGGAAGACGTTCCCGCTGCGAAACGGCACCCTTGCCACAACTTCTCCTTCCGGAGAGGTCAGCCCCACGGAAAGCCGGTCAAAGGCGGCGGCATATATCATCATTCCGAACGAAGCCCCTCTGCGGGCATTTCGCACGTCGATTTTTTCCACTGCCCCGGTCGTGACCCGGCCCTGTGTGTGGTGGCGGGCATTGGCTTCGTTTCCGGCCCCGGAGGAAACCGCCACCCCCGGGCGGGAGGCGGCCAGCGCTAAAAACTCCTCTGCCGGGTCTGTTCCATCGTGGGGAGAGAAATTGGACCCCAGCCCCAGACAGATGACCG
>CACYCG010000163.1 GCA_902772855.1 uncultured Ruminococcus sp. | reverse complement strand
AACGCCGGGGAGCTGCCCGAGGAGAGGAACCTGCCCTTTATACGGAGAAGCTGCCCTTCAGAAAAACGAAAATCACAAGAACAACCTCAAACACAAGATTATTATTCACTATTCATTAAGCCGCCAGCGGCGGCGTTTCTCCCCCAGACCCGGGTCCAGCGTCACGCTGGAAAGAATGGTTGCAGTTTCCTGAGAAAATAGTGTATAATACATAATAACAGCTTTTCCCGCTGTGCCATAAAAAAAGGAGTGTTTGAAATGGATTGGACGGAAATCGTGGTATCTGTGCCGGCGGAGCATATCGAAACGGCCGAAAACATCGCAACCATGACAGTGCCCTATGGAATGTATGTGGAGGATTATTCCTCTTTGGAAGAAGAAGTGCAGGAGATCGCCCGCATTGACCTGATTGATGAGGAACTGCTGGCAAAGGACCGGAGCAAGGCCCTGATCCATTTGTATATCGACCCGTCGGAACATCCGGCGGAGGCGGTGTCCTTCATTCGGGAACGGCTTTCCTCGGAAGGGATCCCCTGCGAGATCTCCACGGGAAGCTGTGACGTGGAGGCTTGTCTGGAAAGCTGGAAGCAGTATTTTGCCCCCCTTCCGGTCGGAGAGCGCCTGCTGATCCGCCCGGTGTGGCGGGAGGATTATGAACCGGACGGACGGCTGGTGCTGAATCTGGACCCCGGTCTGGCCTTCGGCTCCGGCACCCACGAAACCACCCGCCTGTGTCTTCAGATGCTGGAGCGCTTCGTCACCCCCGGCTGCAGCCTTCTCGACGTGGGCTGCGGCAGCGGGATCCTGTCGGTGGCTGGGCTGCTGCTTGGAGCAAAAGAAGCCCTTGGCATTGATATTGACGAAATGGCCGTGAAAGCCTCTGTCAGCAACGCCCGCCTGAACGGAGTGGAAAACCGGTATCGGGGCGTGAAAGGAAACTTAGCGGAAGAGGTGCAGGGCTGCTTTGACGTGATCACGGCGAATATCGTGGCCGATGCGATCATTCTGCTGTCGGCGGATGTGGAAAAACTGATGGGAGAAAACAGCGTGTATATCATGAGCGGCATTATTGATTCCCGTTTGCAGGATGTGCTGGCGGCTTTGCCGGAAACCCTTGAGATCATCGAGCAGCAGGAGGAAAAGGGCTGGATGTGTCTGGCAGCAAAGAAAAAGACCGAGCGGACAAGTTGATTCTAAAAAAGAATTATAAACGCCTGTTTCGTGGTACAATAGAGTCTGACGGCTCCCGGCCGGCTGCGGCTGGGAGCTGATTCTATGAGATGGTGGTGGGATACTCCATGAAAAAACATAATGATACCGCCGGATTGATTTTTTCAGCTATTTTGGTGATCTCCTACGTCGGGCTTTCGTATTTCTTTTTGCAGATCATCAACGACTCGACCCAGATGGAAGCGACGGTGAAAGGGCTGATGCGGGCACTGGTTTTTCTTCTGTTCGGGCTGCTGCTGTTTTACGCCACGAGAGTGGGAGAAGGAAAGCAGGTGGCGAGGTTTTCGCTGAGCACCCTGCTGCTGCTCGATGTTCCGGCGGTGTATGTGCTGCTTGCTTCTCTGGCGCCGGGGCTTCCGATGCCGATGGATCTGACAAAATATACCGAAGTGGTCTATTTAGCAGCGGCGGCGCTGGGCTACGCGCTGCCCTACACCTTCCTGAGCGGCTACGAGGTGGAGCTGTCCGGGCAGGAAGAAGAGCAGGCCGAAACAAAGGAAGAAAACAGCGCTCCGGGGGACATGGCAGAGGACCTTCCGGAAGAAGAAGCCATGCCGCAGGAAGAGGAAATGCCGGAGGAAGATGCGGACAGCGGAGAAACCTCTTCGGGCGAAGCGGATGAATAACGGCGCATCCGGAAATACTAACAAGAAAAAGGAGAATGATGGAAATGTCAGATTGCACACATGACTGCAGCACTTGTTCCGAGACTTGTTCCTCCCGTGAGGGCGGACAGCCGGAGAGCTTTCAGGCGGCGCTGAATGCGAAAAGCACCGTGAAAAAGGTGATCGGTGTGGTCAGCGGCAAGGGCGGCGTGGGAAAATCCCTGGTTACGTCCCTGATGGCGGTAATGTTCAGCCGGAAGGGATACCACACGGCGATTTTGGATGCCGACATTACCGGCCCGTCCATCCCGAAGGCTTTCGGCATTACCGAAAAAGCCACCGGCTGCGAAGACGGGATCTTTCCGGCGAAAACGCACGGAGGCATTGATTTGATGTCGGTGAACCTGCTGTTGGCGGATGAAACCGATCCGGTCGTCTGGAGAGGGCCGATTTTGGCCGGGACGGTCAAGCAGTTCTGGAGCGATGTCATCTGGGGCGATGTGGAGTATATGTTTGTGGATATGCCTCCGGGAACGGGCGATGTGCCGCTGACGGTGTTTCAGTCTCTGCCGCTGGACGGCATTATCATCGTGACCTCCCCGCAGGAGTTAGTGTCCATGATCGTGGGCAAGGCCGTGAAAATGGCGAAGATGATGGATATTCCGATTCTCGGCGTGATCGAAAACATGAGCTATTTTGAATGCCCGGACTGCGGCAAGAAGGTGTATCCCTTCGGGGAAAGCCGGGTGGAACAGGTGGCGGCCGAATACGGCGTGGACGTGCTGGCGCAGTTCCCGATCGACCCCAAAAACGCTATCGCCTGCGATGCCGGCGAGATCGAAAAAATCGTTCATGAGCAGGCAAAAGCCGCCGCCGATGCAGTGGAGGCAAAGCTGCCGATCGCATAAGGCAAAGGAAGGAATGACGGAATGAAACTTCTGATCACGGGCGGCACGACGTTTGTTAGCAAAGCGGCAGCGGCGTTTTTTATCAAAAACGGCGATGAGGTAACGGTTCTGAACCGTGGCAGCCGGGAGCAGGTGGGCGGCGTGCGCCTGCTGCAGTGCGACCGCATGGCGCTCGGAGACCGGCTGAGAGGGGAGCGTTTCGATGCGGTCCTTGACATTACCGCCTATACGCAGGAGCACGTTCTGGCCCTGCTGGATTCCGGCGTGCAGTTTGATGACTATGTGCTGGTCAGCTCCAGCGCCGTGTACCCGGAAACGAACCCGCAGCCCTTCCGGGAAGAACAGGCGTGCGGCTGCAATTCCATCTGGAAGGACTACGGCCTGCATAAGCTGCAGGCGGAAACAGTCCTCCGGGAACGGGTCCCGGGGGCGTACATCCTGCGCCCGCCGTATTTTTACGGCATTTATGAAAACCTGTACCGGGAGGCGTTCGTTTTTGACTGCGCCCTGCGGGGCCGGGCGTTTTATCTGCCCGGTGACGGCAGCCAGAAGCTGCAGTTTTTCCATGTGGAGGATTTTTGCCGCTTTGTCCGCATCCTGCTGCAGCAGCATCCGCAGGAGCGCATCTATAATGTAGGCAATCCGGAAACGGTCACGGTGAAGGAATGGGTGCAGCTTTGCTATCGGGCAGCCGGAACAGAAGCCCGCTTTGTCAGCGTGCCGAAAACGGTGCCGCAGCGGGAGTATTTCTGCTTTTATGATTACGAATATGTGCTCGATGTGTCGAGGCAGTCGGCGCTTTTGAAAGACACCCTCCCGCTTTGGCAGGGACTTCGGGAAGAGTTTACATGGTACCGGGACCGCCCGGACAGTGTGTACTTCCGAAAACCCTATCTCGACTATATCGACCGTGAACTGAAAAACAGATAAAAAACCGCTCCGGCAGGATACAGGCTTGCCGGAGCGGTTTTTTCAGAACGTTGTTATTCAACGACACAATGATCCATAGCGTAGTCCAATAATATATTGATGAGTTCATTCCGGGAACGGTTTGTTTCTTCCGAAATAGCGTCCAAGCGCTGGACCGTTTCTTCTTTGATTCGGATGGAAAAAGTTTTATATCCGTCTTCCCCTTTGAGCTTCTTTCTTATGATCAATTCATCCTGCAAAGTAATCACCTCACCAATGTTGGTGTAAAATATTTCTGGGATTATTTGCAGAAGGCTGTCAGAAGAAGGACGCCTGAAAAACCCGGGTCCAGCGTCACGCTGGTT